>JAPONU010000143.1 GCA_026713745.1 bacterium | reverse complement strand
TCCGCCGGTTCAGTCGCCTGCGCGTCCGCTGCCGGCGAAGCCAGGCCACTGCCCCCGAGCACGAGTGACGTCACCACGAACACACGGCGGATTCTCATTCCAGCGCCGATCCGACCGCGCGGACGCGTCTCGGTCACCGTCATCCCGAACCCGTGAGCCTCGGAGTCGGCCCCGACCGCTCGCCGACTCTGACGCCCTGCTCAGCCCGATTCCATCGCGGCCGCTCCCAGCGCATGCAGGAGGCTCGGTCGTTCCGTGCCCGCCTTGCGATGACGAAGGGCTCTGGTGGCGGCCACGCAGCCGGCTCAGCCAATGGTGAGTTCCCCCATCGGTGACCACCCGTTGGCGCCCTCGATCGTGGTGTTGATGATGCGCGGGGTCTCCGCGAGCGCCTGGGGCATGTCAGCCATGGCCTGGGCGAAGTGATCGCTGTTGACGTGCGGTCCGGCGCCGTCGGGCTCGAAGGCTTCGACCAGGACGAACTCCGTCGGGTCGTCGACGCTGCGCGACCAGTCGAAGAAGAGGTTGCCGGGCTCGGCGCGGGTGGCCTCGGTGAAGTCGGCGACGAGGTCGAGCCATCGCTCGGCCCATTCCGGCTTCGTTCTGAATCGCACGACGATGAAGATCATGGTCGGATCCTAAGCGGGTTCAGCCGATCGAGGCTGTGGCGTCGCTGCCCAGCGGAGACCAGGCCAGGAGAGACGTATCGCCGTCGAAGCGGTTGGCGACCAGCGGGTGCCCGGCGGCCTCGGCGGCCGCCTTGTACTGCATCCACGACATCACGGCGCTGATCGATGTGCCGGGCCCGCCGTCGAACTGGATGGGCCCGTAGATGTTGGCCGTGTAGATGAGGTCCTCACTGCCCAGCCGCCGGGTGGCGTCGTGGCGGGCGCCGGCCGGCTCGTAGAACCAGACGCCGCGGCCGTAACCCTCCGGCGGCCCCGCCCGGTAGCCGATCCGCCCGCTGAGCACCATGAAGTCCGCCGGACCGAGGTGGTGGTGCGGACCGGCGACGCCGTTGTGACGGAAGATCATCGAGACGTGACCGGTCTCCTCGCTCACCCGCAGGATCTTGCGCCCGAAAGCGGGATTGGCGGGGACGGGGGCGAAGTCCAGGGCACGGGTGTCCACGAAGTGCGGATGCGTGGCGTCTCCCTCGGCGGCCGCCGCCTCGGCTTGAAGTAGCAGGCTCGCCGCCTGGCTATCGGCGATCGCCAGCGGGGCGGCGCCGGGCTCGGCGGCGAAGGGGCGTGGCGCCATGCACTCCGCCAGCGTGCTCGGCACGAGCGCCACACCGGCTCGCCGTGCCGCCGCCTGGACGTCGAGGCTGGTGAGGATGCTCCGGACGCTGCGGCCGTCGGTGCCCAGGAAGGCGACCGGCCCATGGAGGTTCACCAGCAGTTCGGTGTCGGCTTCAACCGCCAGTCCCTCGACGCGCGAGTTGGCCGGGATGTATCCCCATGTCCCGGGCTCGAGCGTCGACACCAGCGGCTCCTGCGTGTAGCGCGTGCGCCCCGACAGAACCAGAAGGTCGGCCGCGCCGAGGTGCGCCATTGGCGCCAACGTGGTCCCGGCGTCGAGTCCGACCACCGCCGAGATCATCCCGGTCTCGCCACTGGCTCGCAGCGGCTTGAATCTCAACCCGGGAGCCTGGGGGATCTCCAGCCAGGGGAGCGCGTTGGTGTCGACGCCGCCCTCGGTGCCGGTCGGATCGAAGCCGGGGTTGTTCTCGTCGTGCACGTGGTTGCTCGCTCCTATCGGGGTGCCCTGTCCAGCGCTCCTGTCAGGGCTGGCGTTCGGGGAGTTCCGGCACCGCTTCGTCGTACAGCCAGGACTCGACGAGATCGACGGCTTCGGGTCCGGCGAACTCGTCCACGATCCCCAGGAACTCCTCGCTGTTGGTCGTGCCGCCGGCGGATCTCTCGTAGTGGGCCCGCAGGATCTGGAAGAACGTCTCGTCCCCGGCGTGGAGGCGCAGCGCGTGGAGCGTCATGGCGCCTCGGAAGTAGACCGACGGCCCGACGAGTTCCCCGACGGTGATCCCCTTGGGCGGCGTCCCCGCGAAGAACAGGAGTTGCTGGTGCAGCCGCCGCATCTCGGCACCGAAGTCGAAGCCGTAGTGCTCGGCGGCGAACATCAGGTGCAGGTAGGTGGCGAACCCCTCGTTGAGCCAGATGTCGTCCCACTCCTCGAGGGCGACTGAGTTGCCCAGCCACTGGTGCGCCGCTTCGTGGGCGATGATCTCGGGACTGAGGATGTCGCGTCCGTGAACCGGTAGTGACTGGTTCTCGAGAGCGAGGCCAAGATCGAACGGCAGCACGAGCGTGCCGTAGGCCTCGAACGGGTACGGACCGAGGACCTCCTCGATGAATGCGATCGCCTGTGAGGTGACCGCCAGGGCCTCGACGACCTCTGGCGCAGCGCCGTCGGGGACGTAGTCCCGGAGCAGCGGGCCGGCAGGGTTGGGCCGGCCGTGGTCGACGCGGTCGAAGTCACCGATGTAGACGGCGGTGACATAGGTGGCCATCGGGTCCTTCATGCGCCACGTCGTGGTGGTGCGGCCGCCGGCCGTGGACTCGCCGACCAGCAGCCCGGTGGCGGCCGCCGTGGTCGAGGTGGGCACGGTGATGCGGATCTCGAATGTTGCCTTGTCGGAGGGATGATTGTTGGACGGGAACCAGGTCATGGCGCCCGACGGCTGGCTCAGCGTGTAGACCACGCCGTCCCGCCAGTGCCAGCCGAGCGCGGTGGCGGGCGCACCCGGGTCGTCGATCGGCTCGGGTGTGCCCGAATAGTCGACGCTGACGGAGAACTCCTCGCCCTGCGCCAGCGCGAGCCCCGGCCGGACGGTCAGTTCGCTGCCGGAGCGGGAGAATCCGGCTGCGACCCCGTCGATGGTCACGTCGTGCACTTCGAGTCCCGACAGGTCGAGGTTGAACGCCGACAGATCCTGTTCGGCCAACGCGGTGATCGTCGTCACCGCGGCGATGGTGTTGGAAGCCGGGTCGACATCGAGGTCGATGCTGTAGTGCAGAACGTTGTAGCCCCCGTTGCCGAGCAGCGGGTAGAAGCCGTCACCCAGGCCCGCCTCACCCGCCGGACCGGTCGGCGTCTCGGGGTCCGGCGGCGTGTCGGTTTCCGCTGGTGGCTCGGTCCCGGCCGGTGCCTCGGGGTCGGCCGACGATCCGTCGCCTGCGTCCGGATCGGTAGCGGTGCCGTTCGTCTCCGTGCCCGGCGGATCGCTCGGAGCCGAGGTGTCGCCGGTCGAGACGGTCCCGGTCGGTGCCTCGGGGTCGGCCGACGATCCGTCGCCTGCCTCCGGATCGGTCGGGCTGCCGGCCGTCTCCGCTCCGGGCGGATCCCCAGGAGCGGAGGTCTCGCCGGCTGGGACGGGCGCGGTCGAGGTGGTAGTGGCGGTCTCTGTCGGCGCCGATTCGGCGATCGAAGTCGGCGGCGGGGCCTGCGTGGTCGTGGGGGTCTCCGTTGCGACCCCGGTGGAGGAGGTCGGCGGGCTTGTCGCGGTCGTGGCTGGAGCCGCCGGTGCGATGGTCGTGGTGGGGGCGGCCGTCGATGTCGCCGAGGTCGCGGTTGCGTCGCCGGACGAACCCCCGCACGCCGCCGCGATGATCGCTGCCGCCGCCGAAAGGGCGAAGACTCGCCGGTGCATCACCGCAGGATACGCAGGACGGTCTCGTCGCCGGGCCTGAGGCCCGGGGCACCGAACGGCTCCACGAAGTACCGCGAGACGAAGCCTCCCCGGTACGGATCTGCGTTGACTTGCGCGGCCCTTCCGGCGATTCGTCGATACTCGTGGGAGCGAACGACGCACGGAACGGTTGGCCGCTGACACCGAGTTGATGAGCGCACGGGCGCCGACCGAGTGGACGGACCCGACCCCGTGGTGACAGAGTTGACCGCACATCTGGAAATCGCAGAGAGGAGAGATTCGATGGGTGATCTCAGTTCGGCCGCGGATGCTGTATTGGACGGTGTTGTTTCAGGTTCGCCGCGCGTTCCTGGCGTCGCTGCGGTCGCCACCGACCGCGACGGCGTCATCTACGCCGGCGCCCGGGGCGAGCGCGTTCTCGGGGGAGAGCCGTTCACGACCGACACGGTGTGTGCGATCTTCTCGACCACCAAGGCGATCGGCGGCACCGCCTGCCTGCAACTTGTCGAGCAGGGCGACCTGGACCTCGACGCCCCGGCGAAGGAGTACGTGCCGAGGATCGGCAACCTCGGCGTGCTCGAGGGCTTCGACGACGACGGAACGCCCCGGGTGCGCCCGCCCCGCAGCGACGTCACGACGCGCCAGCTGCTGTGCCATACCGCCGGGCTGACGTACGACTTCTTCAACGACACGTACACGAGGCTGGCCAACGAGCAGGGCCAGCCGTGGGTGGTGGATGCCTCCTACGCCTCCATCGAGACGCCGCTGCTCTTCGACCCGGGCGAGAAGTGGGAGTACGGCTCCAACATCGACTGGGCAGGCCTGGTCGTCGAGGGTGTCACCGGCAAGCGGCTGGGCGAGGTCTTCACCGAGAGGATCCTGGGCCCGCTGGGAATGGACTCGACCGCCTTCTCGATGACGCCGGCGATGCGTGAGCGCATGGCGACGATCCACGCACGCGAGGACGCCGACGGGTCGCTGATCCCGCTGGCCGGCGTGGAACTGCCGCCCGACCCCGAGATCCACATGGCCGGCCACGGCCTCTACGGCACGGCGGAGGACTATGCCAAGTTCATCCGCATGTGGCTCAACGACGGTGCCGGCCCCGGCGGCGAGCAGATCCTGCGGCCCGAGACCGTGGAGATGGCGGCGCGGAACCAGCTGCCCGAGGGCATGTTCATCAAGATGCTGCCCGGCGTCGGCGCCACCGAGGTGGCCAAGTCGGTCCTGCCGATCTCGAACCCGCGCCTGTCCAACGACGCCGAGTTCTTCCCGGGCATGCCGAAGACCTGGGCGCTGACCTTCATGATCAACGAAGAGCCTGCTCCCACCGGTCGGCCGGCGGGAGCGCTGGCATGGGCGGGTCTCGCCAATCTGTACTACTGGATCGACCGGGCCAACGGAGTCGGCGGCTTCTGGGCGACCCAGATCTTCCCCTTCGTCGACCCCACGTCGGTGGGCGGGTACTTGGACTTCGAGAAGGCGGTCTACGACAACGCCGCCTAG
>JAPONU010000142.1 GCA_026713745.1 bacterium | reverse complement strand
TCGGTGCGGGCGCTGCTGGCCGACCAGAACGTCACCTACGACGGCGACTTCGTGCAACTCGACGGCGTGGAGTTGGACTACGTGTTCCAGGAGCGCCGCCCCAAGGACGTGCCCATCTACATCGGCGCCACCGGCATGAAGATGATGGAACTCACCGGCGAGATCGCCGACGGTGTCGTGCTGAACTACCTGGTGTCGCCCACCTACAACCAGCGGGCCATGGAGGCCCTCGAGCGGGGCGCCACCAAGGCCGGCCGCTCGGTGGACGACCTGGATCGCCCGCAGCTGGTGGTCTGCTCGGTGGACGAGGATCGCCGGGCCGCCCTCGACGGCGCCCGCCTGCTGGTCACCCAGTACCTGGGCCAGCAGCCGCACATCATGAAGGCTTCCGGGGTGCCCGAGTCGCTGCTCGAGGACGTGGGGCGCGTCCTCACCTGGCCCGCCACCCTCGAGCAGGTGCAGGAGGCCTCCAAGCTGGTGCCCGACGACGTGGTGCAGATGATCTGCGCCGCCGGCACGCCCGACGAGTGCCGGGAGAAGGTGGAGCACTACCGCCGCAACGGCTGCACCAGTCCCATCCTCTACCCCCTCGGTGACGACGTCCGCCTCATGATCGACACCTTCGCCCCCGGCTCGTGAAGCTCCTGGCCACCCTCGGTTGTCGGCGCCATCGGCCGGGCGTTCGAGCCCCCGATGCGGCCCCGGCTCGTGAAGCTCCTGGCCATCCTCGGTTGTCGGTCTGTCCGGTCGGGGCCGTCGGCGGGAGCGTCTGGCGAAATCGCTCCGCCGGCCGCCCCCTGCCGTTCAACCTCACCGGCCAGCCCGCCGTCTCGATCCCCATGGGCCACACCGCCGGCGGCCTCCCCCTCGGCGCCCAACTCGTCGCCGCCTACGGCCGAGAGGATCTACTCCTCCAGATAGCCGCCCAACTAGAAGCCAAAGACCCCTGGCCCCACCTCCCCCCGGTCTGAATCCCCCGCACCTCGCGGCACTCGCCGCATCATCCGGGTACTCGCCGAAGGCAAGGTGACTGAACCCGACTACATCTTCAGGCTGTCTGCGGGAACCAGTCCCGAAGTAGTTCTCGGAGCCGCTGAAAGGCTCGGTCCGTGCAGTATTGCGTGCTCACCTTGCTGGCAAGTTCACGGTAGATGGAGGATGATCGGGGATGCCTCACCTGTTTGAGTGCCCATTCCATCGCCGCCTTCGGATCGTCCGGCTTGTCCACCCCGGTCGCCCAGAGTTCTTGCCCGGTGAGAGCTTCTCGAAGGTCGGGACTTCGACCTGACCAGCCGAGGACCGATGCGACGTGGGGGGAGCCACTGAACACCCACGCTTCGAGTTCCGGCTCGACTACAACGGCCCTTGCCCAGCCTCCCATGCCGTTCCGCTCCAGGTTCGTCTCGAGAAGTGTCTCGACCTCAGCAGCCGAATCGGCGGGTACGCCGTCCCACTGGTAGTCGAGGATCACCAGCGCGTGCTCGGCCCTCGAGCGGTATCCCCGCAGGAAGTCGACTGCATGGTGAAAGCACCCTGGATCACGCCGGTCGTGGACGATGCTTTCTTGCTGGATCGCTCGGATTCCGAGCGACTCGGGACGATCCAGCAACGCGGATACCGCTGCCTGCATGTTCTTGTCGGCGACAAGGCAGAACAGATCGGTCATCCCAGTACGCCGCCGGCCAGTAATGCGCCCAGG
>JAPONU010000141.1 GCA_026713745.1 bacterium | reverse complement strand
GCGGTCTTTCGGCTACGGATGGCTGTCGCCAGCTCGGGCTCGAGCATCGAGTAGGCGCCCCCCGCCCCGCAGCAGAGGCCGTCGTCGTCGAGCGTCACCAGTTCCCGTACGAACGGCCCCAGCACCACCGGCACCGCCTCGTGGCTTTGCTGTGCGTGGCGCAGGTGGCACGGGTCCTGCACGGCGACGGTCAAGTCCAGCGGCTCGACGTCCGCCAGGCTGCCCAACAGGCCACCGAGCCGGTCCGCCAGCCACTCGTGCACGTCGAAGACCCTGGTTGCGAACGCCTGCGCCTCGGCGGTGCCCAGGAGGCGTCCGTAGTGCTTCATCGCCGCGCCGCAGCCCGCCGAGTCCACCAGCACGGGCCGGTCGTCCCCCGACAGGGCGGCCATGACCTGCCGGGCAATGGCGACGGCATCGGACTCCAGGCCGGCGTGGGAGTGCAGCGCACCGCAGCAGGGCGCCGCACCGGCGGTGGGGGTCACGCCGACCCCTGCCGCTTCCAGCACCCGCTGCACGGCCAGATGGGTGTGCCGCTGCCAGGCGTCCATGACGCAGCCGGTGAACAGCCACACGTCGGACCCCGAGGCGCTGTGGCGGCCCCGGCGCAGCGGCAAGCGCGCCGGAAGGCCCAGTCGCCGCGCCGGCACGAGGCGCAGCCGCCCGGCGAGCGCCAGCAGGGTGGAGCCGGCCAGCAGCAGGCGGCGGTGGCGCAGCAGCTTCAGTCCCAGGCGTTGCCACCACGGTGTGATGCGCCCCTCGGCGGCCAGTGCCGCCCGAGTGCCCTCCATGAGGTGACCGAAGGGCACACCGCTGGGGCACGCGGTCTCGCAACCGAGGCACTGCACGCACGTCTCCATCGACCGCAGCACGTCACCGGTGACCGGCGCCCCCTCGTCCTGCACGGCCCGCATCAAGGCGATGCGGCCGCGAGGCGATTCGGTGTCACGGCCGGTGATCAGGAACGTCGGGCAGTGCGGCAGGCAGAGGCCGCACGCCACACACGAGGTGAGTTCGTCATCGTCGAGGCCGAGGTGCATCAGCTTCGCCGCAACGGGTCGCGGCCGGGGTTCAGGCGGCCGGTGGGATCGAACCGTTCCTTCATGCGCCGGTTCAACTCCACGACGCCCGGCTCGGAAGCTCGCGGCGGCTGCAGTGTCGAGGCGTGCACGACGCCGACACCGATCTCGGCCACGAAGTCACCGCCACCGGTGGCACCGGCCGGCGCTGCGCCGTTGTCGCCGCCGATAGCGGCGGCCTCGGTCGGCGTGCACGACCAGCGGTGCGGCGGCAGCGGGGGTGGGCCGGCAGCCTCGGCCACCTCGCCCAACTCACCGAGAATCACCCGGTCGGCGGTGGTGTCGGCGCCGTAGCCGCTCAGCAGCACCCAAGTGGCCGCGCCGTCCCAGAGGACGGAGATGGCGGTCCGGCAGCGCCGCCACACCTCCCGGGGATCCGCTGCCTCGAGGCGGTGCCAGCCCTCGGACTCGGGAATCGGCAGGGGGCGCAGCAGGGCCTCGCCCAGCAGGCCGAGCGTGCCGAGGGATCCCACGAACAACCGGCACAGATCGAACCCGCTCACGTTCTTCACCGTGGCGGCCCCGCCGGTGGCGACCCGGCCGTCGGCGCACACGTAGCGGGCCTGCAGCAGGGCGTCGCGCACCGGACCGAGGCCCAGGCGCGTGGTCGCCGACTCCCCCACCATCAGCGCGCCGCCCACCGTGCCGCCGGGCCGCTCGGGCAGGGCGGTCCGCTGGCCTCCCTCGGCGAGGGCCCGG
>JAPONU010000140.1 GCA_026713745.1 bacterium | reverse complement strand
GGCCGGTGGTGAGTGACGTGCGCATAAGCGCCACCGAGCCGATCGCCTCCAACAAGGCCACCGCGGGAATGGTGGATCTCTACCTGGCGTTCGACCTGCTCACGGCCGCCGCCTCCGAACCGCTCGCCGGCGCCTCGGCCGAACGCACCTTGGTAGTGGCCTCGGTCACGCCCACGAGCACGGGCCGGATGGTCGTGCACCCCGAGCAGGGCTACCCCAGGACCGAGGACCTCCGCTCGGTCGTCGACTCCACGTCGCGGGCGTCGGAGAATCGCTGGGTGGACGCAGGCGCCATCACGCGCCGCCTCTTCGGCAACACCACCTCCGCCAACGTCTTCCTGATCGGCGTCGCCTACCAGTGCGGCGCCCTGCCGATCACGGCGACCTCCTTCGAGTCCGCGATCGAGTTGAACGGCGTCGCCGCCGAGCGCAATCGCGAGGCCTTCAGGTGGGGCCGGCAGTGGGTGATCGACCCCGAGGGCGTGGAACTGGCAGCCGCGAACGCGGATGCGATCGGCCCTCCCCCGCCGCCGGACGACTCGGCCGGACACATCAAGATCGACAGCGGCGAGACCCTCGCCCCGCCGCTCCGGCAGCTGCTGGATCCGCTCGCCGCACGCACGGGGCTGGGCCAACTGCTCGAGATGCTGGCCGCCGACCTCACCGGCTACCAGTCAGCGGGCTACGCCGGGGACTTCCTCCGGTTCGTGGGCGAGGTAGCCGACGCCGAGGGTGACCTCGACGGCTGGGAACTCACCGAGACCGTGGCGCGGAACCTGCACAAGTTGATGGCCTACAAGGACGAGTACGAGGTGGCCCGCCTGCTGCTCGAGCCGGCCGCGGAGACAGGAGCAGAGACGGTCGCCGGACCGGGCGCCAGGCTCGTCTGGCACCTGCACCCTCCGTTCCTGCGAGCGCTCGGCGTGTCCCGCAAACTGAAGTTGGGACCGTGGGCCCGTCCCCTGCTCGTGATGCTCCGCGAGGCGAAGCGGCTGCGGGGAACTCCGCTGGACCTCTTCGGCTACGCGGCGGTGCGCCGCTGCGAGCGTCGGCTGCCCGGCGAATACCGCGAGGCGATCCGGGCAATGCTGGGAACCCTCGATGCCGTCAACAGGGATGAGGCGGTCGAGATCGCCGATCTGGTGGATGGGGTCCGCGGCTACGAGGACCTCAAGATGCGGCGTGTCGCGGCGTACCGCAAGGAACTCAGCGAGCGGGTGGAGGGTTTCCGCGCCGCCGTGCCGGCGGGGAGCACCGCCTAGGACCGACGGCGAGCAACCGGGGATCAGGCCTCGGTGTCCTCCAGCGATTCCACACCGAGGTAGCGGCGCTGGGCGTCAGCGTCCTCCAGCAGTTCCTGCGAACTGATCTCCGTCTCGATTTGCCCGGAGACCATCACCACCTGACGTTCGGCGATGGCTGTGGCAACGCTCAGGTTCTGCTCCACCAGCAGGACCGCGATCCCCTCGGTCACGAGGCGGCGGGAGGTAGCCACGAGTTGCTCGACGATCGTGGGCGCCAGACCCTCCGACGGTTCGTCCATGAGCATGAGGTCGGCGTTCAGCAGCAGCGCCCGCCCGATGGCCAGCATCTGCTGCTCGCCGCCGGAGAGGCTTGTGGCGCTGAGCTTCTTCCGCTCAGCCAGGCGTGGGAAGAGTTCGTAGACCTCCGTCGGCGTCCAGCGCTTGCCGCGCGCCTGGCGCGCCAGCATCGCCAGGTGCTCGTCCACGGTCAGGGAGGTGAACAGGCGCCTGCCCTGAGGGACGTAGCCGATGCCGGTGGCGGCCACCTTGTACGGCGCCAGCCCCACCAACTCGATGCCGCGGAAGCGGATGGAGCCGCTCATGACCGGTAACAGACCCATGATGGCGTTGCAGAGTGTGGTCTTGCCCATGCCGTTGCGGCCGATGACCGACACGGCCTCCTGGCCCATCCGGAGGTCCACGCTGTGCAGCACCTGCGCCTGGCCGTAGCCCACGTCCAGGTTCGAGATCTCCAGGAGCGGTTCACTCATGGCTGATCCCCCGTCCCAGGTAGATGTCGTGTACCTGCGAATTGGCGCGGATCTCGTCGGGCGTTCCCTCCACGATCTTGACGCCGTCGTGCATCACGACCACACGTTCGGCGACACGCAGCGCCACGTCCATGTCGTGGTCGATGAGCAGCAGCGTCACGTCGCGTTCCAACGACAGCAACAACTCCGTGAGCCGTTCGCGCTCACCGCGCGACAATCCCGAGGCCGGCTCGTCGAGCATCAGCACCCGGGGTTCGGTGACCGTGGCGAGGCCCAACTCCAGCTGGCGCTGCTCGCCGTGGGACAGGTCGGAGGTCAGCGTGTCGAGGCGCCCCTCCAGCCATACGTTGGCAGCCGCACGCCGGGCCCGGCCGCGGTAGGCGGCATCCCGGCGTCCCATGCGCAACCGGAAGCGCCGACCCTCCTTACCCAACACCGCCAGGTAGAGGTTCTCCTCCACCGTGAGTCCGGCGAACAGGCGAGACCGCTGATAGGTGCGTGACATCCCGAGTTGCGGCCGGCGCCGGGCCGGCAGCTCCTCCACGTTCAGGCCGTCGATCTCGATGGTGCCCGCGGTGGGCCGCAGGTCGCCGGCCACGACGTTGAACAGCGTCGTCTTGCCGGCCCCGTTGGGCCCGAGAATGACGAGGCGTTCGCCCTGAGCGACATCGATGTCGATATCGCTCAGGGCGCGGACGCCACCGAAGGACATGCTGACGCCCTGCAGCCGCAGCACAGGTGCTCCGTTCGCTGCCGTCGCCGTCATGATCGGTGGCGTCCCTCTACCTCGTGGTCAGTGCGTGCCGGCTAGTTCTGGAGAACGCCGTTGACGACCGGGGTGGCGTTACCGATCCACGGGAGGTCGCCTGCCTCGCAGGGCGGGTAGTCCCTGCTGGGCGACGGATCACCGCTGAACGTACCGCCGAAGGTCTGGTCGACCTGCGGGACGAACGCCACCGTGCTGGAAGCCATGTTGCCGTCGTCGTCCAGGTAGATCCTCCCGACGTACTGGTCCTGGATGGCCGTACGGTTGGAGTCCAGACTGATCTCGCCGAACGCGGCGTCGAGCGTCACGTTGCTGATCGCATCCCACAACGGCTCGTGGCCACCGGAAAGGTCGGCCCCGATCGCCTTGAGGCCCTCGATCAGACCCCAGGCGTTGTTGTAGTAGTTCATGTAGAAGGCGTCGAAGTACGCGGCATCCGCCGGAGCCGGCGAGCCCGCGAACGGGATCTCGTCGAAGTGGCTGTTGATGATCGCGCGGAACGCCGCCGCCTTCTCGGTCTGCAGGTCGGGCGCATTGCCGAACCCACCGGAGTAGGAACCGACGACGCGGGGCCCGATGGCGGTGAACACGTCGGGGATACCCCAGAAGAGGTTGCCCATGTGCTGCTCGCCCACGACCTCGCCCTTGGCGTCCTCGAAGGCGTTGAGGGCCGGAACCAGACCGGCGCCACCAACGGCCCAGAAGTAGCCGTCGACCTCGTCGGGGCCGGGCAGCTGCTCCACGAAACCGGAGTAGTCGGTGGTGTTCAGCGGCGGGTACACCCGGCTGATCACGTCGCCGCCTGCGGCGCAGAACTCGGCGATGAAGCCCGCGGTGGAGGTCCAGGCGAAGCTGTAGTCGTCACCGATGACCGCTGCGGTCTCCCACCCCAGGGTGTTGTGGGCAATGTCGCCGAGACCGGCGTTCCATTGCGCCCCGTCACCGTTGAAGCGGAAGAAGTTGGGCGCACGGACCGCCATGGTGGAGTCCTGCGCACCCGACGTGCCGTTCACGAACGTCTGGTTCGGGTGGTCCTTGGCGTAGTTGGCCACGGCGATGCTCTCGTCACCGGACAGCGGGCCGATCATGATGTCGGCACCGATGTCCTCCATGAGACGGCGCGTCTCGCGCAGGGCGGCCTCGGCGGTGTCATCCGCACAGCCGATACCGACCAACTCGATGGGAACGCCATTGATGGAGGCATTGCTGAAGCCCGCCTGCGGGTTGTTCCGGTCGTTGACCGTGGCGCCTGCGTGCTCGGCGAATGCGGTGACGACACCGGCGATGTCCCTGTCGTGGAAGGCCCCGAAGGCTCCCTCACAGTCCGACAGGATGGCGAGGTTGATGACCTCGGTGGCCATGTCGTCCATGTCGTCTTCCTCGACTGCCGCCGCGGGCGGTGGCGCCGCCGCGGCCTCAGCGGCCTGCTCCTCGGCAGCGGTTGCCGCCTCGCGGGCCTGCCGGGCCTCGTCCTCGGCTGCCGCAGCCTGCGAGCGCGCGTCATCGGCGGCTGCTTGGGCGTCGGCCAGAGCCGCCTCGGCGGCGGCCACATCGGCCGCGTTGCCCGCGGCGGTCGCCTGCGCCAACTCTGCTGCGGCCTGCGCGGCCCCGGCCGCAGCCAGTGCAGCGTCCGCTGCCGCAGCTGCTGCCGCCGCGTCGGCCAGAGCCGTCGACGCTTCGCCCCGAGCACCCTGCGCGGCGGCAAGGGCCGCATCGGCATCCTCGGCGCCACTGTCGCTGGCACAGGCTGCCGCCAGCAGGGCCAATGCCATGGCCGCTACCGACAACCTCAACCAGGTTGATTGCTTTCGTACTGTTCGCACTATCTCCTCCTTGTTTGTTCCAGTGCTGTCTTGGGTGTCCTCGGGTGCGCTCGTCATGTCACACCCGAAATCCTTCACAGGGCGGAGGTTCCGCCCCGCATTCGTTTTGTGTATCTCGGTCTGGTCGATGTGGCCTTGTCTCTATCTATCCGGTCGTCCCTTCGTGCTGCTTCCCTCCCCCATGTTCATGTTCGGTTCGCTCGCTCGATCCTGCTCATCTCTTCGGCCAACTCTCCCCTCGACTAGTTCCGGGCTGGAACCCGGCCGGTGGACAGCAGCTTCGACCAGACACCGCGGGCGGTGTCCCGATGACCCGCCAGCCACCCCACCAGGCCGGCCGCGCCTATGCCGGCGACCGCGCCCACGATGACACCGGCGATGGCACCGCGGTCGCCCTCCTGCAGGCCCCCGACAACGCCCCAGACCGCAGCGCCGACCAGCGCCAGCGGCAACGCACCGCGCACCTTGCGCAACCCGACGACGCCGTCCGGACACGCCAGCACCAGCACCAGCACGATGGCTCCGATGAGCGTGCGGAAACGGGACTCCTCGATGAAGTTGTTGAGGAAAACCACGTTGCGCACGTAGTTCTCGAGCGCCACGAAGATGAACGCCCCCAGCCAGGCCCCCTCCAGGACGAGCACCCCACCGATGATGGCCATCACCAGCAGGTTCAGGATGCCGCCCAGATTGATGGCCGTGGGGGCAATGGCTCGCTGCTCCCAGACGTAGAGCACGCCCCCCAGGGAGGCCACGAAGGCGGCCAGTGTGAAGGCCCACGTGCGGTGCATGGCGACGTTGTAGCCGAGGGAGTTCATGCGCACAGGGTCGTCGCGCACTCCTTGCAGTGCCAGGCCGAACGGCGTGCGCGACACATACCGCAGCAGTAGGTAGACCACCACCGCGACCACCAGGCTCGAGTAGAACAGGCGCTCGGGGTTGGTGGCGTCGGTCGGTTCGCCGATGAAGTCGGGCGCGCGCACCTGGTTGACGCCGCCGAAGCCCGACAGCACCGTGACCTGCACGAAGAAGTAGTAGCCGATCACGCCGTAGGCAAGCGTGATCATGAGGTAGTAGAGCCCGCTGGAGCGGCTGGCCAGGAGTCCCATCAGGAACCCCAATGCCGTGGTCACGCCGATTCCCAGCACGACGCCCACCCAGGGGTTCCAACCCAGGTTGAGCCCCTTGCTGCCGCCGGTGGTGACGGCGTTGCCGATGGTGAAGGCGCACACGCCGTACATCAGCGTCTGCGCCAGGGAGATCATCCCCCCGAAGGCGGAGAGGAAGACGATACTGGCCGCGGCGACGCCGAAGATGAGCGACCGCGTCAGCACCACGTCGACGAAGTAGTGCCGGAACGGGTCGGGTGTGATCCCCTGGAAGACACCCACCAGCGCGAGTGCCACGAGCAGGATCAGCGCCAACCGGCGAGTATTGCGGGAGTAGTCGCTCGAACCCGTGCCGCCGCCTGCGGGGGCACCGCCGGCACGGTCTCGCAGGCGGGAGAGAATCACGCCGGCCTTCCGAACAACCCGTAGGGCCGCACTGCCAGGACCAGCGCCAGAATCACAAAGGTGGCGATGATCGAGTAGTAGGCGTAGTCGGTTGGCAGGTAGACGGGTGCGAGTGCGGTGGCGAGGCCGTAGAGGAGCGAGCCGGCCGCAGCGCCGCCCAGCGACCCCATGCCGCCGATGATCACGACCACCAGCGAATGCAGCAGCCACTGCCCGTCCACGCCGGGGGCCAGGGTGGTGACCGAGGAGCCGGCGATCACCCCTCCCAGGCCGGCCAGCGCCGAGCCCAGCACGAAGGCCACGGCGAACACCTTCTGCACGTTGATGCCCAGGGCCTGGACCATGGGAGTGTCATCCACCCCGGCGCGGATCACCATCCCGGTGCGGGTCTTCTTCAGCAGCAGCCACAGCCCGCCGCCCACGCCGAGAGCCATGCCGATCACGAACAACTGGTGGATGCCGTAGCGGATACCGGCGAAGTTCACGTAGCCATGGATCTCGTGCGTCAAGGTGATCGGCTCGGCAACGCCGCCGAAGTGCTGGATCATCTGGTCGCCCAGGACGATGGAGATGGCGATCGTGATCAGTGCCTGGCGGAGGTCCTGCCCCTGGTTCCAGCGCAGGAAGACCTGCTGGATGAACAACCCGAGACCGCTGACGATGACCACCCCGATCACCAGGGGCAGCCACCAGTCGCCCCAGCCCACGATGCCACGGTCCGGCGTTCCGGTCACGCCCAGGAAGTCGAGTTGGTACTCGAGGGCGAAGTAGCCGGCCAGCAGGAACAGCGACCCGTGCGCCATCTGCACCGTGCGCATGAGCCCGAAGACGAGCGTGAAACCCGAGGCCACGATGAAGTAGATCCCGCTGATGGTCAGCGCGTTGAGGATGCTCTTCAGGAACTCGCTGGGAGCGCTGACAGCAGAGCCCGCGGAGGTGCCCGAGGCCAGGACCACGACCCAGACGATGACGAAGGCGATCGCCGCGATGATCACCAAGCGCGCCAGGCTGCGATGCCAGGGCACGTTCCTGCCGCGGCGCCCCAGCAGGGCGTTCGCAGCACCGCTCATGACGGCCGTCACAGGCTGTGCACTCCCATCTGCTGGTCCCTCCCCGGTCGGTACCGCAGCCGGCTCAGCCGCCCAGGGCGGCGATCACCGAGTCCACGTCCGTTACCGTCGAGACGTTCTGGAGAGCGTAGTTGATGGAGGCGTTGTGCCAGTCGGCGCTCATCGTGGAGCAGCCGTTCTCTGGCACGACCATGTAGTAGCCCTTGTCCGCGCCCGTGCGGGAGGTGTGCTCGATGGACATGTTGGTCCAGGCGCCCGTGACGATGATGGTGTCACGCCCGGTGCCGGCGAGGAGGCTCTCCAGCTTGGTGCCCTGCCAGGCGCTCATGCGCATCTTCTCGACGATGAAGTCGCCGTCCTGGGCTTCCAGGCCGTCGACGGGGGCGGCGCCCCACGAGCCGCGCTCCAGCCCGTTGGTGTCCTTGAGGCCCTGGAAGAGCGGGGCGTTCAGCTTCAGACCGGGAGCCCCCTGCTCCACGATGTACCACACGTGGATGACCGGCACGCCGAGGCCGCGGCAGGCATCGGCGAGACGCGCCACGTTGGCCACGACGTCCTGCTCGATGGCGTGTTGCGGAGACCCGGACTCGCCGAACGCCCCGCCCTCGGTGATGACGTCGTTCTGAAGGTCCTGGATGATCAGGGCGCAGCGGCTCGAATCCAGTGAAAGGTCGCTCATCGGACTCCCCTATCGGTCGGTTTTCGGAACTGGCTCGGTCGTTGTCCCGGCGGGTTGCCGGCTCAGCCCATGTACGGCTCCCGCCGCGGACCCACCCGCGTGCGGAGGGTGTACAGCGACGTGCACGACGGCATGAACAGGGTGTGCCAGTCGGCGCCGCCCCAGGTGAGGTTGCCGACGTTCTCGGGCACGGGCACGGTGCCGAGTCGCTCGCCGTCGGAACTGATGATCCAGACCCCGCCGGGACCCGTGACCCAGATGTTGCCCATCTCATCGCACTTCATTCCGTCGGGGATGCCGTCCTCGATGACGCCGGTGCCGATGCCGTCGAAGAACAGCCGCTCGCCGCTGAGGCTCCCGTCGGGGTTCACGTCGTAGACGTCGATGAGCCCCCGCATCGTGTCGTTGATGTACATGAGCGACTCGTCGGGCGAGAAGCACAAGCCATTGGGCTGGTCGTACGTGTCGCGGCCCACGACAAGTTCGATCCCGCCGCCGGGGGGAACCCTGAACACACCCTGCCAACCCAGATCGCGCTCCCGCTCGAGACCGAAGACGGGCATGCGCCCGAACCACGGGTCCGAGAAGTAGATGGAGCCGTCGGAGCCCACCACCACGTCGTTGGGGCTGTTCAGTTCCTTGCCCTCGTAGTGGCTGGCCACCACATCCCTGGACCCGTCGGTGTTCTCGCGCACGAGGGAGGACGTGACGTGCTCGCAGACGACGAGGTTCAAGTCGGCGTCGTAGGTCATGCCGTTGCACTTGTTGGAGGGCCGCATGACCTCGGTGACGGTGCCGTCGGGGGTGTACTTGCGGCGAACATCACCGGGCATGTCGGAAAACAGGAGGTGCTGTTCGGTGGGATGCCAGATGGGGCCTTCGGTGAAGGTGAAGCCGGTTGCGGCCTGCTCCACCTCGGCGTCCTGATCGACCAGGTCCCAAACTGCATCGGAGTGGGCTTGAACGTTTGCCACCGGTTCCTCCTCGTCGTGTTGGCCGGCCACCGGGCGCGCCGCCCGCGCAGCCGCCCGCAGCGGAAGTGAGCGACAAATTAGCGGAATCTTCGTCCTGCGGCCAATACATCCCAGAGCGGGTAACTCTTACTCCGGCGATGCGGCGTCCTCGCTGCACGTGAGGCTCCCTTGCTATAGTCCGGCCACCTCGAAAATCAGCGAAGGGAGCACGTCATGGGGTCCACCGCGGAGGTGATCCGGCCTGTTTCGCCATCCGAGGCTGCCTCGGCGTTCGGTGACGGTTCGGGGGTCGCCGTCCTGGCAGGCGGCACGCTCCTCGTGCCCGACCTGCACTTCGG
>JAPONU010000139.1 GCA_026713745.1 bacterium | reverse complement strand
TCGCCGGGGGCCACCTGCAGGTCCACCCCGTCCACGGCCCGCACCTCGCCGAAGTGCCGTGTGAGCCCCCGCGCCACGATGCTGGAGCCGCCGCTGCGACCGCCGGGTCTTCCGCCGGGTCCGCTGCCGCCGGGCCCGTCGTCGCCGCGACCGCCGCCGGGCTCGTCGCCGCCGCCGGGTCCGCCGGGGCTGCCACTGGGTCTGCCGGTGCCGCCCGGTCCGCCGGGGCTGCCGGGGCCGTCCCCGGGTCCGTTCCCGGGTCCGAGATCCGCCGCGGATTTCTGCTGAACCACCACCGTCGGCACGATATCCAGGCACTGGGGGAGCGCCGCAGTCCCCGCACCGGCCGGAAAGCGTCGCATTCTCACCGCGGCGCACTACCGTCGCAGTCGCCCGCCCGCGGAGGGGGATCGGACCGGGCCAGAACATGCCGAGGGGAAGGGAAGCAGCCCGGTGCAGAGTCAGGTTTTCGATATCCGGAAGGTGGGTGTCGTGGGCGGCGGGACGATGGGCGCGGGCATCGCCGAGGTGTGCGCCCGCAACGGCCTCGACACCAGAGTCGTCGAGATCGACGCCTCCGCCGTCGAGCGGGCCCAGCGCCGCATCGGCAACTCGCTGGGCAAGGCCCAGGCCCGCGGCCGCATCACCACCGAGGCGCACGACACGGCGCTGGCCAACATGTCCTACTCCCACGACGTGGCCGACCTGGGCGATTGCGACCTGGTCATCGAGGCCGTCATCGAGAACCTGGACGAGAAGTCCCGCATCTTCGGGATTCTCGACTGCACCGTGCCGCCGCACGCCGTGCTGGCCTCCAACACCTCGTCGATCGCCATCATCGACCTGGCGATGGCCACGAACCACCCGGAGCGGGTCGTCGGCATGCACTTCTTCAACCCCGCCCCGGTGCAGCCCCTGGTGGAGGTGGTGCGCTCGGTGGCATCCGACGCCCAGATCGTCGACGCCGTGGTCGCCTTCGGCACCGAGCGCCTCGGCAAGCACGTGATCCGCTGCGAGGACCGCGCCGGGTTCGTGGTGAACCGCCTGCTGGTGCCGTACCTGCTGGCTGCCATCCAGATGGCCGACAGCGGCCAGGCCAGCGTGGCCGACATCGACGCCGGCATGAAGCACGGCTGCGCTCACCCCATGGGCCCCCTGGAGCTGTGCGACCTCATCGGCCTCGACGTCATCGAGGCCGTCGCCGAAGTGCTGCACACCGAGTACGCCGAACGGCTCTACGCCCCGCCGCCGCTGCTGCGCCGGATGGTGGCCGCGGGCCGCCTCGGCCGCAAGTCCGGCGCCGGGTTCTACGACTACCGCTGAGGCCCACGACCGCCGGCCGCGACCCACCGGAATGACCCACCGGAACGACCGCCGGCCGCGACCCCCCGGCACGACCCACCGGTCCCACCAACCAGAACCACCGAGCAGCACGACTGACCAGTACGACCACCGGTTCGACCATGCTTGCCGACCGACCCCGGCCATAACCTGCCGGCAGATCAACCGGGCGACACCAACCGCACGACCCACCACCAACCAACACGGAGGAACGATGAGCGAGCAGCGGGAGATCCTGACCTGGGAGGCCTACGGGGTGGGTGCCCGTGACGTGGGAAAGATGGTGGTGGACTCCGGCTTCCGCCCCGACGTGATCCTGTCGATCGCCCGGGGCGGCCTGTTCATCGCCGGCTCGCTGGGCTACGCCCTCAGCACCAAGAACATCTTCGTGATGAACGTGGAGTACTACACCGACATCGACGAGCGCCACGAGGTGCCGATTGTGCTGCCGCCCTACCTGGAGCTGGTGGACCTCGAAGACTCCCGCATCCTCATCGCCGACGACGTCGCCGACACCGGCCACACGCTCGAGATGGTGCGCGACTTCTGCACCGCCAAGGTGGGCGAGGTACGCACCGCCGTCCTCTACGAGAAGCCCCGCTCGGTCGTGCGCTGCGACTACGTCTGGCGCCGCACCGACCTGTGGATCGACTTCCCCTGGTCCTCCGAGCCCCCACTCATCGGCGGCGGCCCCGGCGCCTGACCTCGCCGGTTCCCGAGCCGATCCGCCAGGGCCGCTCAGCTGGTTCCCGGGGCGATCCGCCAAGGCCGCTCAGCCGGTTCCCGAGCCGTCGAGGGCGGGCCGTTTCCTGAGAAACCGGGAGTCCCCCCCGAGCCACCCTGCCACATCTCAGCCGCCCCTCGCCGAGGGCAAACCGGGTGTCGGGCTTGTCGAACTATCGTTTGACCGGCCCGAAGGCCGGGTGTTAGCCTCGCCGACGGCTTGGCGCCAAATTATTTGATCCAAGTTGGACCTCACCATGGCGGTGCGCCCGGTCCAGCACGGAAAGAGGGGAACCACCATGCGAAAGAAGACTTTGTTCGCGGTTATCGGCATCTTCGCGGCGCTCGCGCT
>JAPONU010000138.1 GCA_026713745.1 bacterium | reverse complement strand
GACCGCCGCCTGCGACCCGGGCGGCCCCAACGGGGTGGCGCCGGCTGTCCGCGACGCAATCGACGGAGGCCTGATTCAGGGTCCGAGGTTCTCCGCCGCCGGCCGGCAGATCACCACGCAACTTGGCATCGGCGACACGCTGCCCCGCTGGATCGACGTGCACGAGTCGTCCTTCGGCGCCCTGGTGCGGTGCACCGACGACCTGCTGCAGGAGATCCGCAACCAGGTGAAGGACACGGTGGATCTCATCAAGATCGCCGGGTCGGGCCCCGGGACCACCGAGTACGCCGCCTTCAGCCGTGACGAACTCGCCATCGCGGTCGAAGAGGCACACCGCCTGTGCCGGCCGATCACCATGCACGCACGCTCACGACAGTCGGTGGCCGACGCCGCCGCGGTGGGGGTGGACTGGATCATGCACGCCTCCTACATGGATCCCGCCACCCTGGAGGTCGTTCTGGAGAAGCAGATCCCGCTGTTGCCGGCCATGACGCTGCTGGTGAACAGCCTGGAGGCGCCGGGCCACCGGCCGTTCGTGGCCGACGCCATGAAACGCGAACTGGACGCAGCCGTGGCGATCCTGTCCAAGGCCTACGCCGACGGCGCCACTCTCATCGCCGGCTCCGAGTCCGGGTTCGCCATGACCCCCTACGGTGAGTGGCACACCCGGGAGATGGAGTTGTTCGTGAGCCATCTGGGCATGGGTGACATGGAGGCGCTGTTGTGCATGACCCGGAACGCGGCCACCGCGGCGCCCCGCGACACCGAGCACATCGGCACGCTGCGCCCCGGGAAGTTCGCCGACCTGCTGATCGTGGACGGGAATCCCGACGAGGACGTTCGGATCCTGAGCGATCGGGCGCGACTGCTCAGCATCGTCAAGGGCGGGGAGGAAGTCACACCCTCGGGGCACCGCAGCAAGACCCGGCAGCGTTTCGAGCAGGCCCGCCGGTACACCCACCACCTGCACACCCGGGCCGCGGCCGAGGCGCCGGACTGATGTTCCGCGCACTCCGGCCGGACCGGCTGTCCCACGCCTCGCCGGCCTGCGGTACCGGACTACTGTGCGGCCCTCCATCGCCCGCGGACGGCTCCCGCTGATCCCCGATTCTGGCCCGGAGACCGACCGATGAGCAACGCTCGATGACCTCTGAACACCCGTCCCTCAGCGAACTGGCCGACCTCGGTGGCCGGGTGGCCGTCGTGACCGGTGCCGCCCGGGGCTTCGGCGCCGCCATTGCCGACCGCCTCGCCGAGGCCGGGGCCACGGTGATCCTCGCCGACGTGC
Source organism: bacterium (assembly GCA_026713745.1). Lineage (GTDB taxonomy): Bacteria > Actinomycetota > Acidimicrobiia > Acidimicrobiales > CATQHL01 > VXNF01. Next base: position 1,474 of record JAPONU010000138.1, on the reverse strand, counting down.
GGCTCGACGACGTCGCCGCAACCGCCGCCCGGATCTCCGACCGCACCGGCGCCCGGTGCATCGCCCAGCGCCTCGACGTGACCGACGAGGAGGCCGTGTCGGGAGCGTTCGCGGCCTGGAGCAACGATCCCGGCCCGGTGGACATCCTCGTGAACAATGCCGGGGTGTTCTCGAATCATCTGGCCCACGAGATGCCGATCGCCGAGTTCGACCGGATCCTCACCATCAACGTGCGGGGCGCCTACCTGTGCTCCCAGGCCGCCCTCCGGCAGATGCGCGCCGCCCGGCGAGGGGCGATCGTCAACGTGGCCTCGGTGGATGCGTTCTCGACCTCGGCGGAGGGGCTGACGCACTACACCACCTCCAAGCACGCCATTGCGGGCATGACCCGGTCGCTGGCCGTCGAGGCGGCGCCCGCGGGGATTCGGGTCAACGCCGTGTGCCCGGGCGCGGCCATGACCGAGGGGGCTGTGGAGTTGGTGACCGGCGGCGAAGCCACCGGCATCGACGTGGAGGCCCAGTGGGACGGGATCGTGGACCGCACCCCGCTGGGGCGGCTGTGCGACACCGATGACGTGGCACGGGCCGTGGCGTTCCTGGCCTCGGACCTGGCCGCCTTCGTGACCGGTGTGCTGCTGCCGGTCGACGGTGGAATCCTCGTGCAACCGCTCGAGGGCTACGTCCCCCACACCGAGGACGCCTGATGACCGGTCGAGTCACCACATCCCCCCAACCCGTCATTCCGGCGAAGGCCGGAATCCATCCCGAGCCGTGTTCGAGGTAATACTCCCCAAGACGGGGATCTACGAGGGCGACGTGACACTCATCGAGTGGCTGGTCGACGAGGGCGGCGAGGTGCTCGCCGGCGACCCGCTGTTCCTCATGGAGTCCGAGAAGATCGAGATGGAGGTCGAGGCCGACACCGACGGCTGGCTGCACCGGATCGCAGAGCCGGGCCTCGAGGCGCCCATCGGCACCCGCATCGGGGTCATCGCCGAGACCGCCGAGGAGCTCGCTGAGCTGAGCGGCGCATGACCGCTGTCGACGACACGATGGACGTCGGCGCACTGCCGACCGGCCGCGAGGCGCTGCTGGCGGGACTGGCGATGATGGTCCGCATCCGCAGCTTCGAGGACCGGGTGCAGCGGGAGTTCGCCAGGGGCGAGATGCCGGGCTTCGTGCACACCTACCACGGCGCCGAGGCGATAGCGGCAGGGGTCTGCGCCCACCTCACCGACGCCGACCTCATCACCAGCACCCACCGCGGCCACGGGCACTGCATCGCCAAGGGCTGCGACCTCGAGGGCATGGTGGCCGAGCTGTACGGGCGGGAGACCGGGCTGTGCGCCGGGCGGGGCGGCTCGATGCACATCGCCGACTTCAGCCGGGGCATGCTCGGCGCCAACGCCATCGTGGGCGGGGGCATCTCCCTGGCCACGGGTGCGGCGCTGGCCGCCGACGTGCTCGGCGACGG
>JAPONU010000137.1 GCA_026713745.1 bacterium | reverse complement strand
CTGCGTGAGTTCGCGATGCCGACGGAGTTCCGCGAGGCTGAAAGCCACGGCGTCAGCGCGCGCGTCTTCCTTGATGGCGTCGATTCGGGCTCGACGTTCAGGGCTGATTTCGCCAACGATCTCGGAGAACCTGCGATGTCCCATGTCGTGCTCCCTTCCTATCAGGTGTCGTCGAGGAGGCCCTGTGCCCTCAGATCTGCGAGGTAATCCTCGTAGAGCCGTTCCGATGACCTCATCCTGTTCGGCAATGTCGAGAGTTCCGGGTGTGCCGTGGTGATGTCGGTCAGCCGTGGCGTGCTGGAGCGGTTCGTCGGCCCCGTGGGTACACTATATCTACACGTTACGTGTATGATCGGGGTATGACCCGTGTGCGTACCAACATCGAACTCGAGAGCACCTACGTGGAGGCGATCATGGATCGCTTCGGCGTCCACACCAAGACCGCGGCGGTCGACCTTGCGCTGCGCCACCTGGCGGGTCAGCCGATGAGCCAACAGGAGGCTCTGGCGATGCGAGGCGCCCACGCCATCGGTGACGTCCCCGCCGACACCGCAGCAGCCAACACAACGTGATCCTTGTCGACACGTCCGCCTGGGTGGAGTTCGACCGGGCCACCGGCAGTGCCGTCGATGCCCGCCTGAGCGCCCTCATCGCCGACGATGCGGATATCGCGGTCACCGAGCCGGTGATCATGGAGGTCACCGCCGGCGCCCGCAGCGACGCCCGCGAGCAGGATCTCCGCCGGCTCCTCGGTCGGTGCAGCCTGCTGCGATTCGACGCGGCGATCGACTTCGACGCCGCCTCGAGGATCTACCGGACATGCCGCCGCAGCGGCGTCACACCGCGGGGCATAGTCGACTGCATGATCGCATCGGTGGCGCACCGCCACAACGCCATCCTGCTCGAGTCCGATGCCGATCTCCAGCGCGTGGCCCAGGTCATCGGCGTTCCTCTGGACGGCAATCACTCGTAGCGACCGCAGGAGCGGTGCAGCAGGGTGCGGGCGCCCTGGCGGGTGGCGCTGTCGAGCCTGAACCCTGCCGGCGGCGGCCCCGGTGAGCGGGACTCCAGCCGGCTCGTCAACATCAGCCATGACACGCAGGCGATGTGAACCTGGCGAGCCTCGGCGACGACGCCGGAGTGTCGCAGCCGACCGCGCGCGCCTGGCTGGAGGTCCTGGAGGCGAGCGACATCGTGTTCCGCCTCGAGCCGCACTACACCAACCTCCGCAAGCGCATCGTGAAATCACCGAAGCTGTACTTCGGCGATGTCGGCCTGGCGAGCCACCTGATCGGGATTCGCAGCGTCGACCAGCTCGTCTCTCATCCCCAGCGCGGCCAGTTATTCGAGAACGCCGCCCTCGTCGAAGCGGTCAAGCACTCGCACAACCACGGCCTCTACGCGGAGCTGTCGTTCTTCCGCACCGGCGACGGGCTCGAGTGCGACCTCCTCTACCCGATCCCCGCCGGGCTCGCCGCAGTTGAGATCAAGTCTGCCGCCACCGTCAGCGGCGCCTGGTTCGCCCGCCTGGGCCGCATCAGGCGCACACTCCCCGACGTTTCCTCCGCGGCCATCGTCTACAGCGGCGCCGAGTACCAACACCGCACCGCCGGCGACGTCGTGCCGCTCGGACAATTCGCCGACTACCTCACCGCCCTGGACACGCCATCGCCGGATCTCACGCCAGGGGGCGTCGAGTCCTAGCCCGCCCCAGAGGGGCCCGGGTTGTGCAGAGCCCCACTCCGCACCCTCGCCACCCTGTACCAGCACTGGCTCACCCACCAGGGGGAACCTCACATCGCCACGGGCTGGGTTCTTGGTGGTGTTCGGCGCTGAGACGGCGGGTTGATCGTCTGGCCAGGTCTGTTCGGCCGAATCGTTTACTGGTGCATTCGCGAGGGCAGTATCGTTTCGTCGCTCGACGCCGACGAGCCGGCCGGAAGGAGTGGGATGGATCGGCCACCGGACTGGAACCCGTTCGATCTGACGACGCGCCGCGGCCGCATCGTCGAGGGTGGTCTCGGGTTGTTGGTGCTGATGTCGGTGGGGATTCTGGTTGCCGGGACGGCGGTGGATCATGCGGGTGCGGCCTACCGTTGGTTCTGGCGGGTCGACGTTGTGATCTGGGCGGTGTTCTGCGCGGAGTACGTGGCTCGAGTGGCGGCGGGACGCCCGCGCCGCCGTTACGTGCTCTCGTTCTTCGGGATCGTGGACCTAATGGCGGTCGTTTCAGGCATCCCCGCCGTTTCGGGCCTTCGCTCGGTGAAGATTCTGCGCGTCCTGCGTGCCCTGCGGGTCCTGAAGCTGGTGCGGCTGAGCAGCGCCATCGACCGTTTCAGGACCGCCTACGAGGACATCAAGGACGAACTCGCCATCTATCTGGGGGCGACGGCGGTGCTGACCTTCCTCGCCTCCTACGGCATCTACGAGTTCGAGCACGAAGTGAACGAGAACTACGGCAACATCTTCGAGTGCACCTACTGGGCCGTGGCGTCGATGACCGCCGGCGCCGAGGGTTACGCCCCGGTGACCGTCGGCGGCAAGCTGCTGTCCATGGTCCTCGTGCTGTTCGGGCTCGGCATCGTGGCGGTCCCGTCGGGTCTCATGGCCTCGGCCCTCTCCAAGCAGCCCAACCCCGGCGAGAAGCCCGGACCGTGAGCCACCCCGGCCGGTGTTCCCGCGTGGTCGTCGACGTTGCGGTGGTTCCCCCGACCTCGGTGGCCATGGCAGGATCCAGTCCCTCAGCAGCCCGTTGCTGCAGCGATTGTCCTGCAAACCTCGGCCAGGCGACCTTCTGAGAGCGTGGAGACGTGGCGCCGGAACGCGGCGCGACCGATGGTGTGGACGTTGTCGAAGTTGACGACGCAGTCGGTCGGTACGCCGTCGCGGGCGGGCGTCAGTGGGAGTTCCGATACGAGTCCCCGTTGCGTGCGGGTCAGCGCCGCCACGACGACGGCGCCGATGCGATCGGCAACCGGGTCGCGAGTGAGGACGAGTACGGGCCGGTCGCCGCCGGGCGTCGCCGCGAACCAGATCTCACCGCGCCGCATCGGCCCAGTCGGTCCATTCCTCCGCCGGTCCCCAGTCGGCGACGGCGGCAAGTGTCAGTTCGTCGTCGCTGTGCGGTGTCTCGATCCAGGCCGCGACATCCTGCTCGCCGGCAAGGCGGATCAGGTGCCGCCGCAGCGCGTCGCGCAGGAGTTCGGAGCGGTCGACCCCCAGGATCTCGGCCCAGCGCGTGGCGCCGGCGGCTTGCTCGTCGTCGGTTCGGAAGCTGAGCATCGTTGTCATACGAGAAGTGTACGCAGTCTGACAGCATGAGAGAGGCAGGCTCGTGGCAAGGCGCGGAACCAGGGTCGCGCCGGCGCCGGCGGGGGGGGGGCGGCCCGGGGGGGGCCGCCGGGGGGGGGGGGGGCGGCCCCCCCCGCCGGTCGGGGTCGCCCGGTCGGCCGCCGCCCCGCGGCCAGAGCACCAGGAGGTCGGTGCGCATCCGCCCCAGACCGTACTCCCGCTCGATGCGACCGCCCGCGTTCACGACGCGCTGCAGGAACGCCTGCAACAGCAACTGTGGCCCGGCCTCGCGGTAGTCGAACCGTTCCACCCAGTGCTCGGAGTGCTCCCGGAAGAACCCTTGGAACGCCTCCAGCAGGCGGTCCACCCGCAGTTCACCGTCCTCGGAGTACCAGGCCGCCTCGAACGGGAGCATCACCTGGGTGGTCCAGGTGAGTTCGCGGGGGATCACCTCGGCGTAGATCGGATTGGCGATGCGCACCTGGCCGTCCACCCGCACCAATCCCAGATCAGCCACGTACTGCAGGTCGTCGGGGGGAATCCGCTCGGACTCGGTCTCCAAACGGCCGCTCAGCAGCGGCTCCACCACCCGGCGGACCCGCGGCTCGGCGAGCTTGTCGGCCAGCTGATCCAGGTGGGTCTCACGACCAGCGATGATCCGCTCGCGGGCATCGTGAATCGCCTCGACGCCGATCGGCCGGCCGAGGTCCGTGTTCGCCTCCGTTGCCCGATACGCCAGCGCATTCACCAGCCACGGCTGCCCCTCGGTCAGCCGCCACACCTCCGAGCGGGCGGATCCGGTCCACACCTGGCCCGTCTCCTCGGTGTGCTGGGCCAGCAGGCTCCCGACCTCGGGCGGGGAGAAGTCACCGAGGCGCAGCGACTCCGCCTTGATGTTGAAGGCGCTGCCGCCGGTGATCGGCGCCCTCTCGGCACCGGCGTGGATGCGATAGTCGCGCACGTCACGCACACCGCAGAGGACCACACTCTGCGGGAAGTGCCGCGGCCGGTCGGGGTAACCCGCCCACAACTGCCGCAACACCGACACCAGCGTGTCACCCACCAGAGCATCGATCTCGTCGATCAGCAACACCAAGGGCCGAGGATCCGCCGCCGACCAGAGCCGCAGAGCCTCCTCCAGCATCCCGAACGGGCTGCCGACGCCGAGCACGGCCGGTAGGGACTCTCGGACCGACCGGTCGCCCAGCGCGCTCTCGGCCTCACCGGCGATCCTGGTCAGGATGGCCCGTACAGCCGCGGCCACGTCCTCCCGCGCCGCCTGCGCCGGCTCGACGTTCACGTAGGCACAGCGATACGTGTCTCCGGCGTTCAGGCGGCTACGGAGCGCCAACAGCGACGACGTCTTGCCCGTCTGCCGTGGCGCATGCAGCACGAAGTACTTCGCCTGGCCGATCAGCCCAAGGACATGCGACAGGTCGAACCGCTCCAGAGGCGGGATGCAGTAGTGCCAGTCGGGCCTGACCGGCCCCGCCGTGTTGAAGAACCGCACGACCGCCAGTATCGCACCCGGCTTGGCGATCAGCCGAGCCCCTTCCATCAGCGCCCGGCGCAACGTCGATGGCGAATAACCTCGACCGGCTTGCGCGTGAGCGCGCCGTCGTCGCTCATCGCCGCCACGACACCGCGGCCGCCCGCTGCTGAGGGACTCGATCCTGCCATCATCTACGCCACCGGCGACCTACCCGAGTTCCACAAGATTGTCAACACGCTGCTCGCCGCCATGCCCCGCATCCTCGCCTGGCACACCGCCCGGTCCGCCGATGGCCCTCGCGATGTCTGGCGATTGTGGAGCCGGTCACGCAGTCGTCGACACGGGTTGGAGCCGACCGGCATCGGAGTTCAACTCGGTGAGCCTTTGCGCACTTGCGAGTGTTGGGTCTGCTGGCGCTGGGGATCAGAGATCCCGGACGGTGGGGGGTAGGCCGGCTTGTGCGGCGGCTTCGGTGATCTTGTCCTTGGTGCCGGTGGGGGTGGTTAGTTGGATTGTCATCTGGATGTGGGAGACGTCGGTGTCGATGGCGTCGGCGATGGTGCTGAAGAGGCGCCAGATGGCGTAGCGGACTTCACTGTCGCTCAGTGACTTGGTAACGGTCAGGGTGACCTGGTGCTCGGTGGGTGTCGGCTTCGGGTCGTCGGCCTTTGGGTGGAGCGTGAGGGTGATCGTGGTGCCGGGGTCGACGCGTGTGCCTGGGGATGTGTCCTGTTCGGCTACGACCCCGGCGGCTCCGGCTGCTGCGGCGGCGACTGTCAGGCCGGCCTGCTGGAGTGCGACTCGGGCGTCTGTTGCACTGCGACCGATCAGGTTGGGGACCTCGACTTGGCCTTTTGATGGTCGCCGGATGCGCAGTTCGGTGGACCCGAGGTTGATGTCGGCGGCGGTCGTCACGGTGCGGGTCTCGCCGGCGCTGTCGACGATCTCGATGTTGCCGGCGGTGATCGCCTCGAAGAGCGCGCGGCGGAGATCTCGCTCTCCGCCGGGGAGCAGAGGTACTCGTGGGGTGTTCCAGAACATGTCCCGCAACTCGGAGAGGGGCAGTCCCCAGTCCTGCTCGCGGAGGTTGTGGAGGAGGGCGCCGGCGTCGAAGACCCCTATCCCGAAGGCCTTGTCGGCACCGTCGAGTTCGGGCCAGACCACGGCTCCGTGGAGTGCCGACTGGTTTTCCTCCTGGAAGCGGAGGTAGCGCTCCGTGCGGCCGCCGGAACCGTCGTCGGCGAGGTACGCGATGTGCTGGTAGGCGTCGCGGACGGCTCGTTGCAATCGAGCCTCGGCATCGCGGAACTCCTTGGCGGCGCCTTGCGCGTGCTCGTCATTGGTCTTGACGGCGTCGAGTTGCCGGACCCGCCCTGCTGCGAGAAAGTCGGCGGCGACGGCGCGGGCGTGGGAGCGGCGTTGCGTGTTGATGCAGGCGAACACGGCCGACGACGCCCATGACACCGCCAGGCGGTCGTCACCGAGACCGAACGCCGCCCGGAGCGCCGCGCGGACTTCGGAGTCGCCCCCGTTGAGGCTGAACCATCGGGAGTCCAGGACGACGAGCCGGTTGCTGCGCCGGTCGTCGATCCCGGCTGCCTCCAGCAGGTCACGGAGCCGCTTGAGCGTGATGTCATCGGCAGGTAACTCCCCCCCGTCGACCGGCACAACCCGGTCGAACGGGCCGCTCTTCGCCAGGTCGAACGCCATGGATGTCACGGCGGCGTCGCGCTCGACGTCGGTGATCGCTTCGCGCTCGCGGCGCTGCAACATTCTCAGCGTCTGGCGCGTCTCGAACACCCAGCGGGCGGGGCGACCGCCGCGGCCGGGGATCATGTCGATGGCGGTGAGGCCGGCGTTGGGGTCGGAGAGTTCGGCCCACACCACCTCGGCGTCTCCCGGGCCGAACGCGGTGGAGGGCACGAAGGCCGCGGCCTCCAGTTCGCTCAGCGTGGCGCCGCGCCGGCCGCCGGGGCGTGGGCAGATCGAGTAGACGAACAGCGCAGTGGCGGCGCGCTCCGCGGCTCTGGGGTTGTTGCTGTTCCAGCCGACGGGTCCGCGGTGCAGGTCGAGACGGCGGGCCACGCCCCTCTCGGGGTGGTCGGGGTCGGCGATCTCCGCGGTGGCGATCTCGCGCAGGCTCGCCCCGGTGCGGTGGTCGGTGACGAGGCCCGAGTCCAACAGGGAGTCCCGGACCGACCGGGCCGACAGAGGCAGGTCACCGGGCCCGACCAGTTGCGGCACCCACTCCCCGCGGCTGCCGCGCTCGGCCAACTCGTAGACGGCCGCGGCGAACACCTGAATGGTGGAGCGCACACGCTGGAACCCGGCGTGCTGGGACCACTCCTCCTCGGCGAGGCGGATCAGCGACGGGTGGAACGGGTAGCAGCGCTCCACGCGCTCGGCGACCCGCTCCCCGTCCGGGCCGAGCTGGGCGAACACGTCGGTGCCCCAACGCCCGCCCATGTGCGCCGTGAACCATCGAGCAGTGGCCGACACGACCTCGGCAGGTGGGTGGCCGGCGAACAGGCGGCGGCGGATGATCTCGGCGAAGTCGCCGCCGCCCGAGACGGTGGTCGCCTCGCCGTTGCGGACCAGCAGATCCTCCAGTTCGCCCCGGCAGCGGCGGCCGGTCTCGTTGAGGGCGATCCGGTCTCGGTCCGAGGCAATCATCACCACGACAAGGACGCAATTGTCGACATCGTTGACGACATCGAGCAGCGATCGGAGGAAAGCCATGTCGGCAAGCGCCAACTGCTCGTCCTTGTTGGACGCCCAGCGGACATAGTCCATGATCTCGTCGATCAGGATCAGCACCGGGCGGCCGACATCGTGTAGAGCCTCGGCGAGAGACTCCTTGTTGGCGACGTGGTCCTTGTAGGTCTCCCATTTCTTGTAGGCGCCCTCGAACAGCCGCCACAGGAACCGCTCCCCCAAAGTTGTCGCCGGGCCGTCGACCTTCTCACGGGGCTCCGGGTTGTCGCAGTCGAGGACAACACAGCGCGGACCGCCCAGGTCACCGGCCACGGTGCCCGGCCCGACGACTCGCCCGACCTCGCGGAACACCTCCACGCCCAGATCGGTCGAAGCAAGACGGTCGGTGTGGGCGGCGAGATGCCACAGCCCGATGAGACCGTGTGACTTCCCGCCCCCCATCGCCTGATCGAGCCGCCAAACGGCACGCGCCCGCGTGGCTGCCGCCCCGCCGGAGCCGAGCCGCACGGCGATCTGTGCCATCAACGCGACGAGACTCCCGGTCGGGTGGGTGATCTGCCCGTAGCGGTCGGCGTCACCGTAGAGGCCCTGCAATCCGTCGGCCCCGCCGAAGACCGCGTCATGGAGCGACGCTTGGACATCGTCGATCCGGCCTCGCCCGTCGGTGATCTCGTCGCGGAGTTGGATGGTCTCCCACCAGGGTGTCGGCGGTGAACTGCTCATGGATGTGCTCCGATCCGGTCCTCGAAATGGCTGATCCCGTCACCCCGCCGTGCTGTTCCCCTCGGTGGCGCCTGCGGTCGAGGAGCCTCCCTGCCGTGACTCGGCGACGACGCTCTCATGCTCCGCTCCGGCGGTCGAACAGCTCCCCCTGCTGTGATTCGGCGGCGCGCTGTTCCCGCCTCGCAGTCAGAGCCGTCTCGATGCTCTGCGAACTCGAGGTGACGGCGGACCGGTTCCGCACCACCCACGTCCAAACCTCGCCGTCGAGGTCGGCCTCTGTCAGCAGGCCCGCCAACTCGGCCATGGCGGCCCACACGAACGGGTCGTCGACTCGCCCCGAGGCGGCCAGCAACTCCGAGACCCCGCTCACCGACCTGCCGGCGTTGGCAACCGCGAGGGCGATGTCGATCACCGGCGACTCCGGCGTGGCCTGCCGGTCGCCTTCGGACGCATAGGCGAGGCGGAAACCCTTGCCGTCCTTCACCACGAGCCCACCGGTGACTGGCTCGTCAAGGTGATGCGTGAGGCGCTCCCAGCGAAGCTCCGAGCCGGGCGCCGCCTCCCGGCCGTACTGGCGCGCCCACGACAGGGCGAACATGCTGGCGACGTCGAAGGACTCCAGCGGCAGCCCGTCGATGCGGATCGCGGCGATCTCCTGCACTGTCCGGCGAGCCAGCGGCAGGTATCGCGTGAGATCCACCGGTTGGCCCGTCTTGTCCAGCACCCGGCTGTAGCGGCCCACGACCTCCATCGCCGGCCCGTACGCGGCCATCCGCTGGTCGGGCAACGCCAGCCCAGCCTCCTCCCACAACGGGACACGAGTCTCGATCTCGCGGCGCACCTCGGCGTCAACGTCCACGACCCGACCCGCCGGGCGGACCTCCGACGCAGGACGGCACGCCAGCGTCAGCGTCGTCTCGATATTGACCTTGCCCATCTGGCTGCCGGACTCGGTTCGAGCCGGCCACGACCCGGTGAGCACCAGACCAGCCTCACTTATCGCGGCGAGAAGCCGCTGCCAAACTTCGGGGTCGTCGTGGCCGAACATGATGGTCACCACGCCGCCGGGCGCCAGAACCCGACGGGCCTCGGCAAACGCCCGTGTGATGCAACGGTTGTAGTGCTCGGGCGTGCGATGGTCGCCGCTGTTGCGCCAGGTCATCTTGACGACCGCCTCATCGGCCTTCTCCTGCAGGCCATCCGGGTGCGCGGTCACGCCGAACCAGGGATGAGACCCGACCAGCGCCCGCTTCAGCCAGACGTACAGAACGTCCGAGCCGTCGGAGTACTCCACCATGGAGTCATACGGCGGATCGGTGACGACAGTTGTGACAGTACGGTCTGGTAGCGGTAGCGTCGCCGCATTACCGCGCTGGATGCTTGCTGAGCGGCCGGGAGGTCGCTCCAGCTGTCTTCGCAATTCGCGGATTGCGTGCGTGGCTACGGACTTCCATGTACCCGGTCCGCTGCCGCAGCCCGCCTCTAAGTAGTCCGAGCCAAACGGCACCGGCGGGCCATTTCGCCCAATGTGGCTCACCTTCTGGAAGACGACTTCAAGCGTCGCACCGCGAGTACTTCGTTGAATCCGGCGGCCCAGGTTCGCGGCGGCGTAGCCGCACAGAGTTGCTACGTAGTCACTGGAGTTGCCCCCCCCCCCGCAGATCCCCGGCTATGTGATCAATGGTTCTTGCCAGACGTACGAAACCCAGCGTCTGGCGGGCGTTGCAGCAGTCGCCGAATGTTCGGTATCCGTACTTTGCGTAGCTCCGCGGTCCGGTCGTGCCCGCAGCCCGTTCGTGGGGCACTGCCGGCAGGCCCGGCGCGAACTCGGGCTCGGACCGCAGCATCGCAGCCGCCGCATCCGCCGCTTGGAACTCCTTGGCCACCGGCGCTCGGTAGTGCGTGCGGGTCCGCTCGTCGAGGTCGGCCACCACCAACAGCGAATCGGTGGCCAGGCCGTCGCCCGTCAGCCGGGTGTGCACGTCGAAGGGGTGGACGTGGTCGCAGAACACGCAGACCGCGGACTTGCCGCGCCCGCGGCCCGGAACCTTCACGAGCGGGGCCGATCCCGCCGGCGGGCCGTGGTGAACCTCGGCGCGGAACGTGCCGGCGCCGCTGTCGGCCACGATGCGGTACGACTGGCCGGGGTCGCCCTTCTTCTGGTCCGGGCGTCGTAGCTGCAGGTTGCCCACCAGCGGGAAGCGCCGGCCGCAGCCCACGCACGGCACCGTCACCGCCCACAGATAGCCCCAGGGTCGCTTGCCGTTCACCTTCGGGTAGAACTCGTCCATGGCCGCCTCGTAGCGCTCGCCGACAAGCTTCAGCACGAAGCCGACGTCGCGCATGAGGCGCGGTTCGGTGAAGTGCCCGGTGGCCCACTGCTCGTAGCCGTCGAACGGCAATGGCGGCTCGCCGGACCAGTCGCGCAGCGGGTAGTCGGCCAGCAGCGTCCCCGCGAGCGTGGCCACAGGGGAGTAGTCGATGCCCCACGCCTTCACGCCGAGCCGGGCGGCCTCCAGCGGGATCATGGCCCGTCCCGAGAACGAGTCCAGCACGGAGGCGCCGTCGGGGTGGTGACGCGCCAACTCCTCGACGAGTTCACTGTGGGCGGCGTCTCGGCCCTCCATCGCCTTGCGGACCAGCCCGCAGAGGCGTTCCTGCTCGGCCTCCTCGTCGGGCCACGACAGCAGCGAGCAGATCACGGCGGCCTTCGCCTGAGCGAGCGGGCGCGCCGCGAACCAGGTGAACAGCGTCTTCTCCGAGCGGCCCGATCCCCACCCGGACTTGGCGTTGGCCGTCACCTCCGCGCAGGGGAACCAGCGCTCGATCATCCGAGTCATACGGCGTGGCCCTTCTGTCGAGCAGCGTCGAGGTCGGAGCCGTTGATCTTTACCACGGTCACATCCTTGGTTGCGTCGGCGAACACCGCTGCGGGGTTCCGGTAGGCGGCAAAGAGTCTCCCGCCATCACGACACTCGTCGACGACGTAGAGCCAGTACTCGTCGGCGAGGAGCCCCGCCTTGACGATCTCGTTGCCGGACAACCTGATGCCTCGGCTCGATGCGCTGTCCCAGACACCCTTGACCTCGACGCAGCGCTGCTCGTGGCCGCGCCGGGCCAGTAGGTCGAAGCCCTCGCCGGCGGTGTGCACGTCGGTCACGCCCCAGCCGTCAGCGTTGAGCAGGTCGCGCACAACGGCCATGGACAGGGCTTCGCTGTCCTTCTCTGTGGGCTCGGGCGGGACGCCCGCGCCGGTGACGTGGCACCAGCCGAGGTGGCGCAGTGGACCGGACGTTGCGCTTGTTGTGGTTGCGAGCTCGCGAGTTCGGAGATTGACGGCCTCTTGGAGATGCTTGCGGCGAGCCTGGCGTTCCTTGGCGTCCTTGATGTCGCGGGTGAGGCTGTGGGGGAGTCGCTCGAGGTGGTGGCGCGCTCTGGCACCCCAACCGGCGAGAGCGCTGTTCAACTGGTCGAGGTCCTTCTCGAGTATTCGTTCGGCGGCCACCTTGGAGTCCGCGACCGATGCCGGGTGCTGCCGG
>JAPONU010000136.1 GCA_026713745.1 bacterium | reverse complement strand
TCGCCGGTGGCCAACGAGGCCTACGACATGAACGTGGGCCTGATGGACGCCGACGGTGACTGCTTCGCCATCGGCATGTACATCACCATCCACGCCCTGGCACTGAGTTCCACCGTGAAGGACATCCGCCAGCGGTTCGCCGCCGACGACATCGGCCACGGCGACGTGTTCATGTCCAACGACCCCTACGTGGGGGCGTGTCACCAGATGGACGTGGCCGTCGTGGCCCCCATCTTCGCCGAGGGCGAACTCGTGGCGTGGACCGGCTCGACGGTGCACCAGATCGACCTCGGCGGCCCCGTCGAGGGGCAGGTGCAACTCGGCGCCACGTCCATCTGGAGCGAGCAGCCGATTTTCCCACCCATCAAGATCGTGGACGCCGGCGAGCTGCGCCCCGACGTGGAGCGGGGCTACCTGCGCCGTACCCGGCTACCGCACCTCGTCGGTCTGGACCTGAAGGCCATGATCGCCGGCTGCAACGTCGGCGTGGCGCGGGTGGGGGACCTCGCAGAGCGCTACGGCACCGACGTGGTCCTCGCCGCCATCGAGGGCATCAACGTCGCGACCGCGGCCCGGTTCCGGGCCCGGCTGCGTGAGCTGCCCGACGGCACCTGGTCGCATCGCGGCTACATCGAGTACGACGAGGTGTACCCGGTCGTCGTGGAGATGACCAAGCAGGGCGACTCGCTGACCTTCGACTTCACCGAATCGGCAGACCAGGCCGGCGCCGTGATCAACTGCACCCGCCCGGCGTGCGTGGGCGCCGTGGTGGCCGCCGTGCTGCCGTACCTCTGCTACGACATGGCGTGGTCGCCCGCCGGCCTGCAGCGGGCCATCGAGGTGCGCACCCGCGAGGGAACCGTTGTGCATGCGGCCTGGCCGGCCGGAACCTCGAAGGCCACCACCACCGGCAGCTTCATGGCCACGATCTCCGCCGGCGTGTGCCTGTCCAAGCTGCTGGCGGCCAGCGAGGATCACCAGCGGCAGTTCATGTCCACCTGGATGGGCGGCCTGTACGTGGAGGACATGTTCGGGGTGGACCAGCGGGGCGAGTTCTTCGGCGCCGCCATCCTCGACGCCATGGCCGGCGGCTCGGGCGCCCGTTCCTTCGCCGACGGGCTCGACGCCGGGGGGTTCCTGGACTCGCCGTCGGCGATCATCGCCAACATCGAGGACATCGAGTACAGCTACCCCGTGCTCTATCTCTCCCGCCGGATCCAGCCCGACACCGGTGGCGCCGGCAAGTACCGCGGCGGGAACACGCTGGCCATGACGTACATCGTCCACGATGTCGACCACCTCCCGACCAAGGTCCTGCACGCCATCGGCACCTACCAGCCCGGCTCAATCGGCGTGGCCGGCGGGTACCCCTCCAACACCAACCAGTTCGTGATCAAGCGCAATACCAACGTGCGCGAGCTGCTCGACGGCGGCGCGGTGCCGGACGATCTCGGCGACCTCGACGGCGAGATGGAGATCTTCACCGACAGCATCGTCAAGACCTCACAGGGCCGCCACGACGTGCACCGCTACGTGGCCATGGGCGGCGGCGGTTACCTCGACCCGCTAGACCGTGAGCCCCACAGGGTGCTGGACGACTACGTCGTCGGGGCGGTCACCGCGGCGCACGCGGGCGACGTCTATGGAGTCGTCATCGACAGCGACGGGGTGTGCGTGGATGCGGCCGCCACCGAGCGGCGCCGCCGCGAGATCCGTGACGAGCGCCGCCGATCGGCCTCGCTC
>JAPONU010000135.1 GCA_026713745.1 bacterium | reverse complement strand
CCGGTGTAGCCGTCGGTGGATTCGGTCGCCGTCAGGATCAGGTCGGGCTCGGCCCGGCGCATCGCCGCGGCCAGAACCTTCGCCGTGCCGAGGGCGTCGCTGCCGGCGAGAGCCTCGTCGCTGACGAGGATGGCCCGGTCGGCGCCCATCGCCAGGGCGGTGCGCAGCCCACCGAAGGACTCGTTGGGCGCCATCGAGACCACGACCACCTCGCCCTCGGTGGCCTCGGCCATCTGCAGCGCCATCTCGACGCCGTAGGAGTCGGACTCGTCGAGGATTAGCTTCTCGTCACGGACCAGGGCGTTGGTGTCCGGATCCAGCCGGCCGGGGTTGGCCGGGTCGGGGATCTGCTTCACACAGACTGCGATTCGCACCGTCAGAGTCTGCTGGGGCCCCAACCCGATTACAACGCGCCCGGAACCCGGCGCTAGCGTCGCGAAGCGGGCACGGGCTCTGGAGAGGAGCCGAACCTGAAGCTGCTCTTGATCGTGAACCCCTCCGCGTCCTCGGTGTCGCCCCGTACCCGGGTCGTGGTGAACCGGATCCTGTCGAGGAACCACGACGTGTCGGTGGCTATCACGACGAGGCGCCACCACGCCACCGCACTGGCCCGGCGCGGCGTCGAGCGGGGCGCCGAGACGGTGGTGGTGCTCGGCGGGGACGGCACGTTGAACGAGGCCGCCAACGGACTCGTGGGCACCGATGCGGCGCTGGGGGTGCTGCCCGGTGGCTCGACGAACGTGTTCGCCCGCACGCTGGGACTCCCCGACGAGCCGATCGATGCGGCCGAGGCGCTCCTGGGCGCCCTGGACAGCGGAGCGATCGAGCGCGTCGGCCTGGGGGCGGTCAACAACCGCCATTTCCTGTTCCACGTGGGCCTCGGTTTCGATGCCGCCGTCGTCGAGCGCGTCGAGCGGCGCAGCGACCTCAAGCGCACCCTGAACCACGCCCTGTTCGTGTACGCCACGATCGTCACCTGGCTGCGGCACGTCGACCGGACCGAGCCGTACTTCGCGCTGGAACTCCCCGACGGGCGCAGGATCACCGACGGCTACTTCGCGGTGTGCCTCAACACCAACCCCTACACCTACCTGGGCAGCCGGCCCCTGAACCTGGCGCCGCGCGCCTCGCTCGGCGAGCCGCTGGCGCTGCTGTCGGTGCGCAACTTCACCGGCGCGGGACTCAGCCGGCTGGTGCTGCAGGCGCTGCGCACCGAGGGCGGGGTGGCCGCGGGCGGGGAGGTGGATTACGCCGAGGGCATAACCGAGTTGCAGGTCACCGGCCACCGACCGGTGCCGGTGCAGGTGGACGGCGACTTCGCCGGGAGGCTCATGCACCTGCGGCTGAGCTGGCACCCCGAAGCGCTGCGGCTGGTGCTGCCCTTCGGCTACTGAGACCGCTGCGGGGAGCCACCCTCGGCGGCGACCCGCTCGACGATCGCCCGGACCATCGGGCAGTCGCCGGTGATGATGGCGTCGACGCCGAGGCGCACGAGTTCCTCGGCGACCGCTGCCTCGTTGACCGTCCAGGCCCACACCGCGACCGACGCCTCGCGAGCCCGGCGAAGCAGCCCGGCATCCACGACGGCGTGATACGGATGGATCGCCGCGTGGCCCGAGGCGGCGGCCCGGTCGGGGCCCTGCAGCACGCGCACGGGGTCGAACATCAGCAGCGCCGTGGCGAGGCGCTCGTCGACCTCGCGGATGCGTTCGACGGCGGCGGTGTTGAACGACGAGATCATGACCTCGTCGTAGGG
This sequence comes from bacterium, assembly GCA_026713745.1. Taxonomy (GTDB): domain Bacteria; phylum Actinomycetota; class Acidimicrobiia; order Acidimicrobiales; family CATQHL01; genus VXNF01. Next base: position 1,736 of record JAPONU010000135.1, on the reverse strand, counting down.
ACGGTAGGCCGAGACAAGTCCGGCCACCGCCACCGCGATGGTGTTGTCGCCGTCATAGCCGGCCTCGCCGGGATCGTTCTTGATCTCCACGAGGACGCCCATGCCCTCACAGGCCTCCAGTGCCTCCGCCAGCGAGGGAACCCAGTCCGGCAACTCGTCGAGGGGGGTCTCGGCGATGAGGCGGCCGTCGGGCAGGTGGGCGTCGTGGTGAGCCACCAGGACGTGGTCAACGGTGCGCCGCACGTCGAGCTCGACCCAGTCGGCGCCGAGTCGGCGCGCCAACCGGAAGGCCGCGGCGGTGTTCTGGCGGACGCCTGCCGAGGCGCCGCGGTGGCCCACGACCAGCGTCATCGGCTCGTCCCGGCGGCGGTCCGGTATGGCCGCTCGTCAATCCTGCTGGTGCGCGCCACAGCCCTCCCTCCGGCCGGCCCTGTCACGTCCGCCGACAGCTTGTGCCCAAGCTTCCCACAGTCGATCTTGAACTTTCCACAGGCAATCGGTATCGTTTCGGCCTACCCGCCGGCGCGACCGACGTCGTTCGCGCCAAACGTACCCACCAGCCTCCAACCGGGAGGGCGTGTTGGCACTCACCTTGCCCGTTGCTCCGCAGACCATCGCCGACTGGCGAACGCATGCCGCCTGCCGGAACACCGACCCCGCATTGTTCTTCCCCATCGGGACGACCGGTCCGGCGATCGAACAGATCCGGAGCGCCAAGGCCGTCTGCGACGCATGCCCGGCCCGTGAGCCGTGCCTGGACTTCGCGATGCGCACACGGCAGGACTCGGGGGTGTGGGACGGCATGACCGAGGACGAACGGCACAGGCTGCGACGCATCAGCCGGCCCTGAGCCCTCGCCGGGGCAGATACGGCCCGGTCGACGACTCTCAGCTGATCAGCTTCAGTCCGGGGTTGTAGCGCCGCGTCGGCGCCAGTTCCACGTCGATGGCATCGGCGATGGCCGAGAAGGCCCGTCCCGCCTCGCCACCCGGGTCGAGCGCGGTGACCGGCCGGCCCGAATCGCCGCCGGCCCGCAACTCGGTCACCAGCGGCACCTGCCCCAGCAGCGGCACCTCGAGGCGGCGGGCCAGCTCGGCGCCGCCACCCGATCCGAACAGTTCGTAGCGCTTCCCGTCGTCACCGGTGAACCACGACATGTTCTCGATGACGCCCTTCACGGTGAGCTGCACCTTCTTGGCCATGAAGCCGGCCCGCTGCGCCACGCTGAGTGCAGCCGCCTGCGGTGTGGTGACGATGTAGACCTCGCTGCGCGGCAGGTACTGCGACAACGAGATCGAGATGTCGCCGGTGCCGGGCGGGAGATCCACGAGCAGGTAGTCGGGGTCGTCCCACCACACGTCGGTGAGGAACTGCTCCAGCGCCTTGTGCAGCATGGGGCCACGCCAGATGACCGGCTGGTCCTCGGCGGCGAAGAACCCCATGGAGATGCAGCGCACCCCGTAGGCCTCCGGCGGCACGAGCATCTCGTCGATGACCACCGGGCGGCGGTCGATCCCCAACATCCGGGGGATCGAGAAGCCCCACACGTCGGCGTCCACGACCGCCACGCTGCGGCCCCGCGCCGCCAGGGCGATCGCCAGGTTGGTGGTGACCGACGACTTGCCGACACCGCCCTTGCCCGAGGCCACCAGCAGGGAGCGCGTGCGGCAGGCCGGGTCGGCGAACGGGATGGCACGACCCTCGGCGTGGCCTTGGGCCGGGCTGGAGCCCGCCGT
>JAPONU010000134.1 GCA_026713745.1 bacterium | reverse complement strand
CCGTTGGCGTCGGCCATGAGGATGAAGTCCTCGCCGGCGGCCTCCTGCATCACCTTGAAGCGGTGCGCGTCGGTCTCCGGCGCCTGGCCGCCGACCTTGGTCTTGCAGCCTGCCAACCCGATGTCGCGGTAGTACTGCATCTCGGCGGCCAACTCGGCGTCGGACTTACCGTGGTAGCCCCCGATGGCGACGATCGGCATGGCGTCGCGGTAGCCGCCCCAGAGGCGGTACAGCGGCATGTTCGCCGCCTTGCCGACCACGTCCCACAGGGCGCTGTCCACGCAGGCGATGGCCATGATGACCAGCTTGCGGTCACGCAGGATGTCGAAGGTCAGCGGCTCCATGGCCTCCCAACAGTTCTCCACCAGCAACGGGTCGCGACCAACGAGCATCGGCTGCAACTCGGTGGTGATGATGCGCGCGATCTCGTGCTGGGTGTGCACCTCGTCGCCGTTGTAGATCTCGCCGGTGATGCCCTCGTCGGTGTGGACGCGGGTGATGAGCGTCGCCCGTTCGGACATCGAGTAGGCGGAGCCCTTGAAAGTCTCGGTGAGGGGCACCACGAGGGGCACGACCTCGATGCGTTCGATCTTCATGGGACTGCTGGTCGGGGTTCAGCCCGATTCGATGACGCAGAGAGCGGCGCCGACTTCGACCTCGTCCTCGACGTCGACGCGCAGTTCGGCCACCACCCCGGCCACCGGCGACGGCACATCGGCCTCCACCTTGTCGGTCTCGACACGCATCAACACGTCGCCGACCGCCACGCTGTCGCCGGGCGCCACGCTCCACTCCAGCACGAGCACCTCGTTGGCGGTGTCGCCGAGCTTGGGCAGCTTCACTATCTGGCGCATGGTCGCTCCTCCCCTGCTCAAGCCAGGATGTTCTCGAACATGCTGGCCACGCCGGGCGACGCCGCGGCCTTCACCTCGTCGATCGCAGCATCCACCTCGCCGCTGATCCTCGCGGCGATGGCGTCTACGTCGCTCTCGGCCAGCAGGCCCTCGGCCACGAGGCGAGCACCGAAGGTAGCGATGGGGTCCCGCTCGTACCACTCGTCGAATTCGCCCTCCGGGCGGTACGGAGCGGTGTCGGAGCGGGAGTGCCCGGCGTAGCGGTACGTCTTCATCTCCAGCAGCGAGGGGCCGTCGCCGGCACGGGCCCTCGCAGCGGCGGCCTCGACGGCGGCATTCACCGCGTCGACATCCTGGCCGTCCACCACCTCACCGGGAATGCCGTAGGAGCCGGCCCGGTCGGCGATGTTCGCGATGGGGGTGGTCGTCGCGATCGGGCTGTACTCGCCGTACTGGTTGTTCTCGCAGATGAAGATCGCCGGCAGCTTCCAGATTGCCGCCAGGTTGATGCCCTCGTGGAAGGCGCCGATATTGGCGGCCCCATCACCGAACAGCGAAACGGCCACATCGTCGGTGCCGCGAACCTGAGCGGTCAGCGCCGCTCCCGCGGCCACCGGCACGCCTGCGCCCACGATGGCGAACGTCGGCAACAGGCCGATCGAGGTGTCACAGAGGTGCATCGACCCGCCGACACCGCCGATGGAGCCGACCACACGTCCCATGATCTCCCCGCAGACCTGCAGCGGGGTCATGCCCAACGCCATGGCGTGACCGTGGCCGCGATAGGTGCAGCACACCGTGTCGGTCGGGCGCAGCGCCGAGGCCACCCCCACCGCTACCGCCTCCTGGCCTTGACAGGTGTGGGTCGTCCCGTGCACGAGCCCCTCGGCGAAGAGCCCCCGCACCGCGTCCTCCAGCGTCCTGATCTCCACCATCCGCTCGTAGCGCGCCGTGCGGTCGCTACGTACCGCCTCCCGCCGCGCCAGTACATCACTGCTCATGCGATCGCCCTTTCCGTGCGTCGGTGACCGTGCGTCCTAAACGAGCGCCCCGTCGCGCTCCCACCAGTGCGGCGGACTCTCGCCGGTGGCGAGCAACTCGCCGACCTGTCCCGCCACGTATTCGGGGTTCGGGAGGTAGCGCTGCTCGAGCTCCTTGCCGAACGGGACGTGCACATCGGGCGCCGTGATCCGGATGGGCGGTGCGCTGAGGTCTCCGAAGGCCTCGGCGACCACCGTCGAGACGATGTCGGCTCCCCAGCCGCCCGAGTAGGGGCACTCCTCCACGACCGCCAGGCGACCGGTGCGCCGCACCGAGTCGAGCACCGCCTCGGTGTCCCAGGGCTGCAGCGTCTGCAGGTCGATGACGTCGGCCGTCCAGCCCTCGGCGTCGCCTGCCGCCCCCAGGGCGGTCCGCACCGTGGACCCGCAGCCCACCAGCGTGATGTCGTCGCCACTCACGGGCGTTGCCGCCTGCCCGAGAGGGATGATCCCCTCGGGGCCGGTGGTCACGTCGCCACGCACGGCGTAGAGGATGCGGGGCTCGAGAACCGCCACAGGGTTGTCGTCTCGAATGGCGGCCCTCGTCAACCCGTAGGCGTTGTGCGGCCCCGAGATCATGACGATCTTCAGACCCGGTGCCCCGACCATCCAGGACTCCATCACCTGGGAGTGCTGGCAACCGAACCCCAAGCCGGCACCCACCGAGGCGCGCATCACCATCGGAACCTTGACCACCCCGCCCGACAGGTAGCTGAACTTGGCAGCCTCGGTGACCAGCTGATCCAGAGCCACTCCCAGGAACTCCACGAACATGATCTCGGTCACGGGGCGCAGGCCGGTGGCCGCAGCCCCCACCGCGGCGCCCATGAAGCCCATCTCGGCGATCGGCGTGTCGCGGACCCGCAACGGTCCGAACTCCGCCAGCAGGCCATCGGAGGTCTTGAATGGCCCTTCGGCGACCGCCACGTCCTCGCCGAAGACGACGACATCGGGGTTTTCCCGCATCTCGTCGGCGATTGCGGCCGCGATGGCCTGGTTCATGCGCATTCGTGCCACGGCATGCTCCTCTGTCGCAAGATCGCTGCGAGGTTACCCGCCCCCGGCGACAAGTCCCCAACCGAATCGACCCGGCGGCGCGGGGAACGCACCCGCTGCTCACAGCCCCGTTGAGGCCGGTCCGATCGCCGGCGGAGCCTCCCGTCGGGAGTCCCGGGGCGCGCCCTAGGAGGCCGTCATCCCCTGCGAGGCGGCCGCACGCAGCCAGTCCGCGCTGCGGGCCACCAGATCGTCCTCGTTCGAGCCCACCGGCAGCGTCCCCACCTCCACACACGCCAAGCCGTCGAATCCCGCGGCACGCAGCTCACCCAACGCGCCGTCGAGGTCCAGGTCGCCGTCGCCGAGCGCGCAGCACGGCCACCAGCCGCCGGGATTGCCGAAGTCGGCCTCGGCCAACAGGAGGTCCTTCACGTGGAGCATCCGCGTGAACCGGGCGATCCGCCGGGTCCCCTCGCAGAGGTCCTCACCGATCCGGACCAGGTTGGCGGTGTCCAGGACCACTCCCAGGTCGTCACGCCCGACACGGTCAACCAACTCGCACAGCGCGTCGAGGGTGAGGTCGCAGTGCGTCTCGATGGCGAGTTCCATGCCCAGGTCTGCAGCTCTCTCGCAGGCCCCCGCCACGAGCGGAACCACGCGATCCAGCACCGGTCCCTCGGGTTCGAGGCCCCAGTGCGTGAAGGTCCCCACGACGATGCGCACCAGGCTGCACCCGGCGGCCGCGGCGACCGGCAGCGCCTTCAGCATCCGCAGGTTGGCGGCAGCCGAGGTTCCCATGCGCAACCCACCCGGATGGCCCCAGGCGAGCACCAGCTCCAGACCGTGCCCGGCTGCCTGCTCTGCCAGACGCTCGGCCAGCGCCGGGTCGTCCATCGGCAGGTAGCAGGTCTCCAGGCTCACCCCGTCGAGGCCCAACTCTCCGGCCCTCCGCATGAAGTCCTCGTGGCTCCAGCGGATGCCCGGATCCTCCTCCCCTTCGCGCAACTCGCCGAAGTAGCGGTGGTAGGAGTAGCTGTCCAGACCGAGACGCACGGCGCCCCTCCGTCGCGCCGGTCCCCCTGGCCCTCAGGCCCCGACGCCCTCCACCGACGCCGGCGCCCCCAGGCGCACGCTCTCGTAGGCGGCGTGCACCACCTCGACGGTCCGCGCCCCCAGCTCGCCCGGCGAGCGGTTCGGGACGTCCTTGCCCAAGGTGAGGTCCACGAGCGTGTTGGGCGGACCGTCGCAGGTGTAGAGGCCCGCCGACGGCGGCAGATCCACCTTGTTGTCGGTGTTGCCGGTGTAGTGCCACAGGAAGTCCCGCTCGAAATCCAGGATGAGCTGGCCCTCGCTGCCGTAGATGCGGATCAACAGCTGGTGGCGCGGCCAGATCTCGTCAAGAGAGTCGTCGGCGTTCGCCGGACCGGGGCAACTGGCACCGCTCAGCGTTCCCGTGGCGCCGGAGACGTAGCGGATGGCGATGGCGTCGTGCAGATCCACGCGGGCGCCCGTGTTGTTCATGAAACCGAAGACCTGCGCCGCCCGGTCCCCTGTCAGCCACATCGCCATCCCCATGGCGTGGCTCAGCTGCGCCGGCGCGTACCCGCCACCGGAAACCTTGGGATCGGTCCAGGTGTCCCAGTCGGGCATGATGTCCGCGGCGGAGCCCTCGTAGGCCCCCGTGGCCCGCAACAACTCGCGAGTGCCCGAGGCCATCTGCACCATGACGTGCTCGACGTCGCCGATCCCGCCCGCTTCGACCATGAGACGTTTCGCCTCGATGCCCAGCGGGCCGTAGTTCCAGCCGAAGGAGATCAGCAGGTGGCGGCCGAGCCGTTGCGCGGTCTCGTGAATGTCCCAGGCGTCGCCCGGGTCGATCGTGACCGGCTTCTCGCACAGCACGTTCGCCCCGGCCTCCATCGCCGCGACGGCGTGCTCGTGGTGCAGGACCGACGGCCCGGCCACGACCACCGCATCGAGACCCTGCTCGAGGGCCTCCCGGTAGTCCTCGCTGGCATGGGCGAAGCCGAAGCGCTCCTTGACCATGCCGAGTGCCTCGGCGCCCTTGCGCACCACCGAGACCAGTTCGACGTCGTCGCGCCCCGCCAGCACCGGGATGTGGTTGCTGACCGCCCAAGAGCCGGCTCCGATGACCCCGACCCGCACCTTGCCCGAACCACCCATCAGGGGACCTCCCGTTTCCCTCGCCGGCGACTCGGTGACGCCGGTATCGATACGCGGGGCCGGCATGCGCCCGATCCCCGGCGGCACAGAGTAGGCCGTGGCCGGACATCCGGGGATAACGTGCCTCCGACGCAGGCAGTCCCGGACGGTACACATGAGCACAGACAGCGCAAGCGCTGCGCCGGCGAGCGGCCCGACCGCGCCGGTGTTCGGCGGCTTCGAGGGAAGGGTGGCGGTGGTCACCGGTGCCGGCAGGGGCATCGGGCGCGCCGTGGCCGACGCCCTCGTGGCCAGGGGCGCCCGCACCGCCTACCTGGACCTCGCAGAGCCCGAGCCGCCCCTCGACGCCGGTGAGCGTGGCCACTTCGTGCACTGCGACGTGACCGACGAGATCTCCGTCGACGCCGCCTTCACCACCGTCGAGGAAACCTGGGGCACGGTGTCGATCCTGGTCAACAACGCCGGGATCTTCTGGATCCGGCCGCTGGCCGAGACCAGCCTCGAGGCCTGGAACCAGATGATGGCGGTCAACACCACCGGGGCGTTCCTCTGCGCGAGGCGCGTCCTGCCCGCCATGCGCGCCCAGCGGTACGGGCGCCTCGTCGCCCTCGGCTCGTCCGCCGGCAAGACCGGCGGCGCCAAGGAGACTGCGGCCTACGGCGCCTCGAAGGCCGCGATCATGGCGCTGGCCAAGTCCATCGCCACCGAGTACGCCGCCGACGGCATCACCTCCAACGCGCTGGCGCCCGCCTTGATCAACACCGACATGGTGGCCGGCATCGCCGACCTGGCCGGGCGGATACCCGTGGGGCGCCTCGGCGAGCCGGCCGACATCGCCGCGGCCGTGGTATTCCTGGCCAGCGAGGAGGCCGGGTTCATCACCGGCGAGGTGATGGACATAAACGGCGGCTTCCTCATCGACTGACCGGGAACCACTCCTCTACGACCGCCGGCCCAAGGTCGTGGTCCACCGATCAGCATGCACACCACGCGCTAGGGGCCGAGTGCTGTGAGGGGAACGACGGTGGTGCCGTCGGGACGTTCGTAGCCGTAGCCGGTGGCCGTGATGATCAGCAGCTTGGACGGCTCGGACGTGCGCGAGGTGTCCACCTTG
>JAPONU010000133.1 GCA_026713745.1 bacterium | reverse complement strand
GACAAGGTCGCCGCCCGCGGCACGGTGGCGGCGTCGATCGAGCGGGTGCGGGCCGAGGGCCACGAGGTCGGCCTGTTCGTGCGGCCCAACGGTCTGGCCGCGCGGACGACGGGCTCCGACCTGGCCGCGGTCGTCAGGCCGAGGCTCGACGGCATCTTCCCGCCCAAGGTCGACTCGGCGGCCGACGTGCACCGGTTCGAGGCGCTGCTGGACCACGCCGAACACGTGGGCGGAGCCGAGGGCCTGGAGATGATCGTGCCGGCCGAGACGGCGCCGGCCTTCCAGAACGCCCCGGGGATCGCGGCGGCGTCGCCCCGCATCGGCGCGATGGTCGGCGGCACCGCCCGCCACGCCGACATCGCCCGGGCCATCGGATTCGAGTGGTCTCCGGAGGGCACCGAGAGCCTCTACGTCCGCAGCCGCGTCCTGCTGGCCTGCCGGGCCGCCGGCGTCCATCCCCTCACCGGGCTCTGGGAGGACGTGGCCGACCTCGACGGGCTCGGGACCTTCGCCGCGCAGGGGCGGGCTCTGGGGTTCCGGGGGATGATCGTCATCCACCCGAGTCACGTGCCGCTGGTCAACGAGGTGTTCACCCCGACGGCTGCCGAGGTGGACTTCTACCGGGGGCTCATTGCCGCCTTCGAGGCCGCCGAGGACGACGGTCGGGCCGCCCTGGTCTACGAGGGCCGCCACATCGACATCGCCCATACTGAGACCGCCAGGCAGTGGCTGGCCATGGCCGCCGCGCTGGGCATCGCAGACTGACTGGGGAAGGACATGCAAGGCAAGTACTACGAAGAACTGGAGGTGGGGATGGTGATCCGCCACGCCATCACCCGGACGGTGACCGAGATGGACAACATTCTGTTCACCTCGCTGACGATGAACGTGCAGCCGCTGCACCTCGACGAGGAGTTCGCCAGGACCACGGTGCACGGCCAGCGGGTCGTGAACAGCCTGTTCACCCTGGCGCTCATCGGCGGCATGACCGTGCCCGAGACCACGTTGGGGACCACGCTGGGGAACCTCGGCTACGACAAGGTCGAGTTCCCCGCCCCGGTGTTCCACGGCGACACCCTGCGGGCCGAGACCACCATCGTCGACAAGCGGCTGTCGAAGAGCCGCGACGACGCCGGCATCGTCTGGTTCGAGCAGCTCGGCTACAACCAGCGCGACGAGGTGGTGGTTCGGGTCAAGCGCGTCGGGATGATGATGCTGAAGCCGGCTTCGCCGGAGCCCGGCGGGGAATCCTGAGCCAACCCAGGAGCGGTCCATGAAGTTCGGCATGCTCATCGGGGACGTGCCCCGCAGTGTCGATCCCCTCGAGCAGTTCGACGGCATCCTGCGCCAGGTGGAGGCCGGCCAGCGCGCCGGGCTCAGCCATTTCGTGATCGGCCATCACTTCCTGTACGGCGAGTTGCGCTGGCTACAGCCGATCCCTCTGCTGGCCCGCCTGGCCGCCGAGACCGACGAGCACGTCCGCCTGGGCATGTCGGTGCTGCTGGCGCCGCTGTACAACCCGATCGTGCTGGCCGAGGAGCTGGCCACCCTCGACATCGTCACCCGGGGCCGCCTCGATGTCGGCGTGGGCTTGGGCTATCGCAGCGCCGAGTTCGACCTGATGAACATCCCGTTCGAGCGCAGGGTCAGCCGGCTCGAGGAGTGCCTCGACATCATGAAGCTGTGCTGGGCGATGGAGGACTTCGACTACCACGGCAAGAACTGGCAGATCGAAGG
>JAPONU010000132.1 GCA_026713745.1 bacterium | reverse complement strand
GAGATGGCCGACGAGGAGGTGGCAGAAGGCGACGATTTCGCCGGTCCGATGGCCGATGAGGCGGGGGCTGGAGGGAGCGAGGCCGCCCCCGGGGGGGGCCCCCTGAACCGAGCCCGCGGCGGCCTCGGTCGCTTCAGCCCCCGCCTCGTCGGCCATCGGACCGGCGAGATCGTCGCCTTCTGCCACCTCCTCGTCGGCCATCTCGTCCGCCACGACCATGGCCGGAGGAGGTGGAGCGGGCTCGGGGGCCGGAGCCGTTGCGGGCGCCGCCGCGGCCTCTTCGGCCGGGGCCGGGGCCGCGGCCGCGGCCGATGGATCGTCGTCGTAGGGGGCAACCCAGACGGGTTCTCCGTCGAGCCACACACCCTCGTCGAGCGCAGGCGGCGTGGTCGGCGGTCCGGGGTCGGTCCCCTGCGGTGGCGCAGGGGGTGTGGCGTCGTCGTCGGGGGGTGTGGCGTCGTCGTCGGGGGGCGTGCCGTCGTCGGGGGGTGTGCCGTCGTCGTCGGGGGGCGTACCGGTGACGGTTCCGGATGGCTCGGGGCCGGTGGCCCGTGGTGGAGCCGGGGCCTCGTCACCACCTGCCGGCGGCGCGGTGGGGGCGGCGCCGGACGTCGTTGCTGGGCTGATCGGCGCGGCGTCGGTTGCCGGGGTTGGGAGTCGCTCGACGCCCTCGGTCGAGGAGTCCCCGTCTGCGCATGCTCCCGCCAGCAGGCCCAGCGCGAGCACGGTGGCGAGCCCCCGACGGCGGACGATGTCGTGCGGTTTCCTGTTGTGTCCCATGATTGTTGGACGATGGTAGGGGGTGCCAGGTTCCCGGCGCCGGGAGAATATCTCCGAAGTGGTCTGCCGTGTCGATGAGGTGCTCGATGCCGGGTTCGACGGAGGCGGCGGTGCGCGCCCGATCGTGGCCGCCGGGACTCGGTCTCGATGAGGTGTTCGACGCCGGGGCCGGCGGAGGGTGCCGAGGATGGGAGGCTATGTTCTGCACCAGACGTTGTGATGGGGAGGCCGGCCGTGCGGTTGGGGTTCAGCGAGGATCAGGAGGAACTGCGGCGCTTCGTCCGGCAGTTCCTCGAGGAGAAGTCCCCGGAGTCGGCCGTTCGGGAGTTGATGGCCACCGAGGGGGGCTACGACGAGGCGGTGTGGCGCCAGATGGCCGGGCAGCTGGGCCTGCAGGGCATCGCCATCTCCGAGCGCCACGGCGGGGGAGGGTTCACGTTCCGCGAGCTGGCGCTGGTGCTGGAGGAGATGGGTCGGGCGCTGCTGTGTGCCCCGTACTTCTCCACGGTGGTGCTGGCGGCGAACGCGCTGTCCCGGAGCGGTGACGATGCGGCCTGCGAGGAACTGCTACCGGCCATCGCCTCAGGTGACTGCATCGCAACGCTGGCCTTCGAGGAGGACGACGAGGCGCACGGGGCGGTCGCGGTCGCCGACGGGACGGGCTGGCGGCTGCGGGGCGAGAAGAGCTACGTGCTCGACGGGCACGTGGCCGATGTCGTGCTGGTGGCTGCACGGAGCCCCCAAGGACTGGGGCTGTTCCGCTGCAGCGGTGACGCGGAGGGTCTGGGGCGGGAATTGCTGCCGACGCTGGATCTGACGCGCAAGCAGGCCCGGCTCTCCTTCGCCGGCACCCCGGCGGTCGCGGTCGGCAGGCTCGGCAACGGCGCGGCTGTCCTGGACGGCGTGTTGCAGCTGGCAGCGGTGGCGCTGGCCGCCGAGCAGGTCGGGGGTGCCCAGCGCTGCCTGGACACGGCGGTCGCCTACGCCAAGGAGCGGATGCAGTTCGGCCGGCCCATCGGCAGCTTCCAGGCGATCAAGCACCGCTGTGCCGACCTCCTGCTCGAGACCGAGACGGCCCGATCGGCCGCCTACTACGCCGCTTGGTGTGCCGCGACCGGTGACGAGGACCTGCCGGTGGCGGCGGCCATGGCCAAGGCCCAGTGCTCCGACGCCTACTACCGCGCGGCGGCGGAGAACATCCAGATCCTCGGCGGCATCGGATTCACCTGGGAGCACCCCGCGCACCTCTACTTCAAGCGCGCCAAGGCCAGCCAGCTGATGTTCGGGGACCCCGCCCACCATCGGGCGCGGCTCGCGGACCTGGTGGGGCTCTGAGCACCTGCCCGCGGTCCGAGCGGTCCCGCACCGCGGGATCTCGACCCTGGACGGGAGAGTCGGCGTGATCTGGATTCTCATCGCCGTCGCCGCGGTGCTGGTGGCGGCGGTGGCGCGCTACACGGTCGTCACGGTGAGCGCCCGCCTGGCGAACACCGAGGCCGTCGCCACCTATGACCTGGCCGCGGCCACCGAGTTCGTGCACCGCGGCCTCCCCGCCGAGAGTGCCGACCGGTTGGGGCTCGACGCGGTGGCGCTGATGCTGGCCTGGAACCTCGATCATCTTCGCCGCAGAGGCGTGGCGGCCTTCGGCGACGCGGATGCCCTGGCAGGGGGATTCGCCCGTGCCCCCAGCGAGAGCGAACCCGACGAGGCCCTAGACGAACTGTTGCGTCGCGCCGAGGCGGCGGGCGTGGAACTCGATGCCGTCGACGCCGTCGTCGTGCTGGAGTTGAACGCCCATTACCTGGCGGCCATCGGCGCCATCGGTGACGAGGTGGGAGGCGGCTGACAGTCACCTGGCCGCCATCTGGCCGGCGGCTGCGTTCGAGCGCCGCGAATCCGCCGGATCCGCTTTAGCATCGTCGGCGTGTATCGCCCCAGGGGAGTGGCCGACCACCGCTACATCGGCGACAAGCGCACCGGCGCCGTCTACGACCTCGACAAGGTGCCCACCGACGATTCCGCGGCGGCCGGGCCGCCGTCCCGAGCGGTCATCGACGAGTTGGTGGCCTCGGGGCGCTACCTGTGCTTCGCGCCCGACACGCTGGCCGAGGCGCGCAACCGCGGCTACCGCCTGCGGGGCGGGTGAGTGGAGGAGATCCCCTCAGGGCCACTGACCCTCTCGGGTTACCTGGCCCGGCCCCTGCGCTCCGACGGTGAGGTCCTGCGGGATCCGCGGCCCGCCGTCGTCATCTGTCACGGTCTGCCGGCGGCGCCCGGTGGGGCCACAACGGCGGGCCGCTCCTACCACGTCCTGGCCGACCGCATGGCTGCCGAGATGGGTTGGTCGGCCCTGGTGCTCAACTACCGGGGCTGCGGACTCTCCGAGGGGGACTTTTCGTTGCTGGGCTGGGTGGAGGACGTGCGCGCCGCCACCGAGCACGTGTCGGAGCGGACCCGCACGCGGGGGATCTGGATCGCAGGGTTCGGCACCGGCGGTGCCGTGGCGATCCGGGCCGCTGCCGACACGCCCACGGTGGCGGGGGTGGTGTCGGTGGGCGCGCCGGCGGACTTCGCCGACTGGGTCGTCAACGCCGAGCGCCTGCTGCGCCACGCCCGGGAGACGGGAATCGTGCGCGGCGAGACGTTCCCGGTGGACCTCAAAGTGTGGAGTGACCAATTCGCATCGTTCAGCACGACCGATGCCGCCGACCGGTTGGCGCCACGCCCGCTGATGGTTGTGCACGGCTCGGACGACGAGTTGGTGTCATCGCTGGACGCCCGTGTCATCGCCGATGCTCACGGCGCCGCCGATCTGCGCATCATCCCCGCCGGTGGCCACCGGCTGCGCTACGACCCGCGCTGCATCTCCCTGGTGCTGGGCTGGCTGGACCGCCACGGCCACGACAGAGTTCTGGGGCCTGCGGCTGCCCCGGAGCCGGCCGGCGGACCGGATGCACCCCGCACGGCCGAGGGCCCCGCGCCGGCGGTCACCGGCTAGGCGGACGGCGCCACCTCACGGGACGGGTCCGCCGGACGCCCTCGGGTCGGAAGTCGAGTTCGGGCCGTTGAGCCTCGGGCCCTAGAAATCTTGGTTGCCGCTCCCCTCGCGGACATCGTCGAGTTCCTCGAGGTGCTCGATCCCGTCGAGTCCGTCGATGACGTCGTCTGCGACCGAAATGTAGATGATCGTGAGCACGATCATGATCACCGCGGCGACCAGCGCGATCGACAATCCGGCGATGGCGAGGCCCCGGTGCGGTCTGGCCTGCCTGTTGGATCTGCGCAGCCCGATCGCCGAGAAGACGATCGCCGGGACGACGAAGATCAGGTCGATCAGCGACAGCCAGCACAGGATCAGCGCGAGGATCGACAGGACGAAGCCGGCCACGGCCATTCCGTTGCCCGGAGGCACCGCTGAACCGGTTCCCTGCCCGGTGGGCGCCTGCGGGGGCGGGTCGTTCCTGCGGTCCCCCTCGGGCGGGCCCCAGCCGGCCTCCGGCTGACCGCCCGGTGCCTCCTGCCAGGGGAAGTCCCCGGCGGCCGGGGCGTCCTTCGGGTCCGAGCCGCCCGATGGACTGCCCTCGGGGCGGCGTTCCTCGCGGTCGTAGCGGTTCTCCACGTCTCCTCCTGACCCGGTTCGAGGCGCCGGCGGCACCTCAATCCTGCTTGGAGCGGCCGGCAGCCTTCTGTTCCTTCTTCCAGGCGCGCACCCGGGCGAGCGCTTCGGGGCCGTCGATGTCGGCCACCGAGCGGGGAGTGTCGTCGGCGAAGGGACCGGCGTAGCCGTCCCAGCCGTCGGGGCGGACGGCGAAGCGCTTGGCCAGGATGGCCAGGAAGATCATGGACTTCTCGTCGCCGTAGCCGGGCAGCGCCCGCAGGCGGTCGTAGAGCTCCCCGCCGCTGGCGGCGGTGACCCAGACCGCCTCGGCGTCGCCGTCGTACTGGTCGGCGATGTGGCGGCACAAGTCGTGGGCCCGCCGGGCCATCGCCGCGGGGAAGCGATGCAGCGCCGGCTTGATGCCGAAGGTGGCCTCCAGGTCGCCGGGGTCCATGGCGGCAATGGCGGAGGCGTCCAATTCGCCGCCGAGCCGTTCGGCCAGCCGGTGCGGCGACTTGAACGCCCATTCCATGGGGATCTGCTGGTCGAGCAGCATCGCCAGCAGGAGAGCCAGAGGTTCGTTGTTGACGAGCGCGTCAGCGGCGTCATCACCGGTGACGGCAAGTGTTCCAGCGGTCATACCCCGAGCGTACCGGCCCTGCTCAGCCCACGCGGCGGGCCGCTGGTGAGCGAGCGGAGGCGTTCGGGCCCGCCGGTAGCGTTCCGGGGGTCACGCCCCGTCGTGGCGCCCCTGGCGCGATGACGCGTCGGGCAGGCTTGGAGGCAATTGTGAGACGGCCACGAGATGGCGCGCCGGTGCCACGGCGGGCATGGGTGGTGCTGGGGGTTGCGTGCGTCAGCGTTTTCCTGGTGGTGATCGACGCCTCCATCGTGAACGTGGGGTTCCCCACCATCGGTGCCGATCTCAACACCACCGACGCCGTGCTCTCGTGGATTCTCACGG
>JAPONU010000131.1 GCA_026713745.1 bacterium | reverse complement strand
TCGACACCTGCTCGTACTACCGCCGCACGACGGCCAGTGGTGACCCGCGGGCGGCGTTCATCTTCGAGGGTGTCGATGACGAGATCATCGGCGACTTCGGGATCCTGCAGGGCGGGGCGGCCGGCTACGAGATCGAGCGGGTCGACGCCGCACTGGGCACACCGACGCACACGCTGGTGCTGGCGTCCTCGGAGAACCACTCGAACCTCTACGACCTCATGGTGGCGTCGATCGGCGACGTGCTGCCGAACACCGACCCCGACGCGCCCGAGAAGATCCGCGCCGACATGGTCTTCTTCGAGACGCCCGGCGGGGGTGCGGTGTTCTCGACCGGCTCGATCGCCTGGTCGGGCAGCCTGGGCAACTTCGGCTATGACAACAACGTCGCCGCCATCTCCGACAACGTGCTGCGCCGGTTCACCGATCCCGAGCCGTTCGCCATCCCGGGCTCAGGGGGCGAGTAGTGCCCGTTCCTGCCGGCGAACGAGTCTGCTCGAACGTCGTTCCGGCTGAGGCCGCAATCCTCGCGGTGGTGGTCCGGTCGGGGGTCTGTTCCGGTCCGGTCGGGGACGGCGGTGGCCGTCGTCGGGAGCGTCCGGCGAAATCGCTCCGCCGGCCGGCCCCCGGCGCCCCCTCCCTCGGGGGCCTGTGCTCCGGTGCGGACCGGTCGGCCGTTCGGGCCGAGGCCGGCGTCCGTTGCCTGTGAGCGACTCGCGTGGTTGATCTCACCGGCGTCGGGTACGGGGCTCTGGGAGCCGGCCTCGAGGGCCGCGGCGTCATCGTGACCGGCGCCGCCCGGGGGGTCGGGGCGGCCACGGCGCGAGCCATGGCTGCCGCCGGCGCCCGGGTGGCGGCCCTGGACCGCAATGCCGACGGGCTGGCCGAGGTGGTCGCCGGACTCGACGGCACCGGGCACCGTGCGATCCCCTTCGACCTGCGCGACGTGGAGGCCATCGACGATCTCGTGGGCGGGATCATCGAGGATCTCGGCGACCTCTGGGCGCTCGCCCACGTTGCCGCCTTCCTGCGGCGCCAGGACCCCGATGATGTGACGTCGGAGGACTGGGACGCCCAGAACGACGTCAACGTGAAGGCCACGTTCTTTCTGAACAGGGCCGTCGGGAACGCCATGGTGGCTGCCGGCGGCGGCGGGCGGATCATCAATTTCAGTTCGGGGGGATGGTGGAACGGGCCGCTGTTCGGCAGCGACGCCTACCTGGCCGGCAAGGCCGGTGTGATCACGCTCAGCCGCGGCTTCGCCCGCCGGTACGGCCCGCACGGCATCCTCGTGAACTCCATCGCGCCCGGCCAGATCGACACGCCGATGCAACACGATGACCTGCCCCCCGAGGTCTCCGAGGCCGCAACACAGGCGTGCCCGGTGCGCCGGATCGGCCAACCCGAGGAGTTGGCCGCCGTGGTGGTGTTCCTGGCGTCGATCCACGCCGGCTTCGTCAACGGCGCCACGCTCAACGTGAGCGGGGGCGGCCTCATCTACTGAGGTCTGCTCAGCCTCGGCCCACCGGTGGTGGATGGGGTTCGATGGCGGGGGGTCGCCGGGGTGGCTCTCCAGTTCGGCCGGCCTGCTCGACGGTGAGGTGGCCGGCCTGTAGTCGGCGGGGGGTCGCCGGGGTGGCTCTCCAGTTCGGCCGGGCTGCTCGACGGTGAGGTGGCCGGCCTGTAGTCGGCGGGGATTCGCCGGAGTGGCTCTCCAGTTCGGCCGGCCTGCTCGACGGTGAGGTGGCCGGCCCGTAGCCGGCGGGGATTCGCCGGGGTGGCTCTCCAGTTCGGCCGGCTGGCTATAGATATGTTTAGTGATATATGGTGTAGTGTGGTGTCAAGGGCTGGTGGGGGTGGGTGCGGTAGGGTCGGAGGTGAGAGGTGCGCCGAGAGCCGCCGGGAGGTGGATGTGACTGTTCCGACCGAACTGGATCCCGACGTCTTGTACCCTGCGACGCCGACTGTGCCTGAATCGGGGCTGCACTCGCTGGGGCGCTTCGCCGCCTACGGTGCCCTGCGGGCGTGGTACGCGAAGCGGCCCGACTGCTGGGTCGGCGAGGATCGCAACATCTACTACCGCAACGGCGACCCCGAAGTAGTCGCGGCGCCCGACGTGTTCGTCAGTTTCGGCGTGGACGCCGAAGCCCTGGACTTGGCCACCAGTTACCGCGTCTGGGAGGCCGGCGCCGCGCCGGCGTTCGTGCTGGAGATCGCCTCGGCGAAGACCTACAGAGTGGACAGAGACGTAAAACCCGCCAAGTACCTCGCCATGGGCGTTGAGGAGTACTGGCGCTTCGACCCCTCCGGGGGCGACTTCCTCCAACCCGCCCTGCAAGGCGGCCGCCGCGCCGACGGTCGCTGGCGTCGCATCGAAGTGAGCGGCGACGAACGGGGCCGCCTCAGCGGCCACAGCGCCGCCCTCGACCTCACCCTGCGCGCCGAGGCGCACCTTCTACGCTTCCGCGACCCTCACACCGGGACCTGGCTACCCCAGCCCGACGAACAAGCCGCCCGAGCCGACCGAGCAGAAGCCACAGCCGCAGCACAAACCGCCCGAGCAGACCAACAGCAAGCCGCCGCGGCAGCCGAACGAGCCCGTAGAACAGCCGCCGAGGCCGAACTTGCGGCTCTGCGGCGGCGCCTCGATAGGCAGTAGACGCCGTCACGACGGTCATTCCGGAAGGCGCCCGCCGCGGCGAGGACTCTGACCGGCCGTCGTTCTATGGCCTCCGGAAGCGCTGGAACCAGGCCAAGCACACTGTCGCCGTCGATGCGAACGGCGCCCCGTGGTGGTCGAGGACCTCGATGTGGCTGCGATTCGCGGGTCGTCGGCGTTATAGGCGGTCTGACCTGGGCGCCCCGTGGTGGTCGAGGACCTCGATGTGGCTGCGATGCTGACCCAGCGCAACCTGCCCGGCGCCCGATGTCGCCGGCGCTGCCTCAGCGACGCCGGCCTCGGCGAGATCCGCCGCCGGTTGCGCTACACATGCCCGTGGTACGGCTCGACTCTCGTCGAAGCCGACCGCTGGTTCCCGTCATCGCTGATCTGCTCGCGCTGCGCCTGGCGCAACACCACCGTCGGGTGGGACACCCAATGGGTCTGTCAGCGCTGTCGAGCAACCCACGACCGCGACGACAACGCCGTGATCAACCCCGCCCGCCGGGCAGCGGGCGACCTAGGCCCAGTCGGGGCTTCGGGCAAGCGCGGAGCCGACCATAAGACCCGCACCCCGCCGGCAGGTGGCGACGGAGCGCGAACTCTCACACCCGTGGGGGAACCTGTCGGGGTGTGGGCGCGGTGGTTGCGCGACGGAGCGCGAACTCTCACACCCGTGGGGGAACCTGTCGGGGCGTGGGCGCGGTGGTTGCGCGACGGAGCGCGAACTCTCACACCCGTGGGGGAACCCCAGCACGGGGCGTGGGCGGCAGCGTGATCACCAACGATCACCTGCCCGCAACGGTGATGAGCCCGTCGCAGCAGTATCCCGCGCAAGTACCGCACGAAGTTGGTGCGTGTCTCGGAACGCTGCGCGAATCAAGGCCCCACCTCAGCGTAGACGGGTGGCGTGGGGTCCCAGCGGTCGCGCCAGGCGATGAGTCTGGCGCAGATCAACAGGGTGATGGCGAGAACGAGTCGGGCGGGTCGGTGTTGCGGCGGAGTTGGCCGTGGTTCGACAGCTCCGGGTTGGTGCCGGAATTGTTGTGAAGTCCGGTGCTGCTGACGTTGCGGCGGAGTTGGCCGTGGTTCGACAGCTCCGGGTTGGTGGGTTCGACGGGCTATCGCAGCCCCGATGGTGTGGTGGTTTTGTGCGTGGCGACGCTGTGTGGTCGGCGGCGGGCGCAGATGACGTTGTCGGTTCCCGCGTCGGTGCACACTCGGCGGGTTGTGGCGCTGTCATGGCCGCGGCCGAGGTGCGGGGTCTGCGCGTCGGCGAGCGGTCCGCGATCCTCGACGGCGGCGGGGTTGGGGTGTTC
>JAPONU010000130.1 GCA_026713745.1 bacterium | reverse complement strand
GTAAGGATCGCTGCTGCTCGGCGTGACTTCGGGCTCACGCAGGAGGAGTGCGCAGAGCGGGCAGGACTAGGACGCAGCGCGCTGGCGAAGATCGAGACCGGTGCGCGGGGAGTCGGGGCAACGGAGTTGGCGCGGCTGGCGGACGCCCTCGAGATGCGGATCGAGTGGTTCTTCGATGATGCCCCGGCGGCCGTCGTGTCGCGGCGCAACGCCGCGGAGCCGGGAGCGCCCAGCCCCGAGATCGACCGCGTTGCCGAGCACGTCGCCCGTGAGGTCTCGTTCCTGCAGGACATAGGAGAACTTGATCTCGCGGCGACTCCCCATTTGGACTTCCCCGACACCCTCGAGCAGGCAGAGGATGCCGCGGCCGACACGCGCCGCCAGCTGGGCTACGACGGCCCCGAGCCGGCGGTGTACCTGGCTCGCCATGCTGCGGGCATCGGCCTACTCGCATTCTCCCGTGCGCTGGGCGAACGGAGCGCCGACGGTGCATCAATCCTGCTCGGGCGCGGCGGTGTGGCGGTGGTGAACGGCAGCCGGTCCGTCGGTCGGCGCCGCCTGACGCTCGCCCACGAACTGGGGCACTACGTGTTCGCCGACGAATACTCCACCGATTGGAATGTGGTCAGCGCCCCGGCCGGACAGACCGAGAGCCTGGTCGACCGTTTCGCACGCTCGCTGCTGCTCCCCGCGGCCGCGCTGCGGGACCGCTGGGGTAGCGGCGACGACACTCGGACATCCGCCGTGCTCATCGCCAGCGAGTATCGCGTGGATATGACGACACTGGCGGGGCGGCTCAGCGAACTGGAATTGGCCTCCGCCGAAGAGGTGGCGACCGTCCGTGCCACTCGAACCCGCCAATCCGACATCGTGGAGCACGGTCTCGTGGTGGCGCCCGAACTCGCCCCGCCGTATCACACCGATGTCTACGTCAAGGCGGTCCTGAACGTGTACCGCCGCGAGGAGATCTCCGCGGCCCGCGCCCTCGCCCTGCTATCGGATACGTGGGACGAGAGCGACCTGCCCGACCTGCCGCAACTCCCCGCCGACGCGATCTGGTCGTTCGTGTCCTGAGCGCTCCCCGATGGACGCGCTCGTGTTCGACACTGGTCCGCTGAGCCACTTCGCCCGAGTGGGGCGACTCGATGTCCTCGAGGCCGTCGTCGGCGAACGACGCGCCGTCATTCCGCAGGCCGTTGTTCAGGAACTCCAGGTCGGGGCTTCGCTGCATTATCGGATCGAGACGATCCTCGATGCGGCATGGCTCGAACACCGGGAGCTGACTCAAGATTCTGAACTGCTCAAGTTCGCCGAGTTCGCAGGCCGTCTCGTCCACAACGAGCGCAACGTCGGAGACGCGGCGGTGCTCGCTCTCGCCGCGACAATGCCGGCAACCGCCGTGATCGACGACGGGACGGCCTATCGAATCGGACAACGGGCGGGGGTGACCTGCACCCGAACACTGGCTCTTCTCTGCGAGGCCATGCACAGCGGCCTGGTGACACTGGATTTCGTGAGCCAGATTGCCGACGAACTGATCACCACTGACTATCGCCTGCCATTCGGCCCCGGGGGGTTCAAGAACTGGGCGATCGAGAACGGATACGCAGGTTGAAGGGGCGCGACGGTCTGCCGTCGGCGTGATGCCCACGAGGTTGTCACCACAACGCAACCCTCGCCACCCACTACCAACAATGGCTCACCCAAGACGCCACTTGACAAACATAGGAGCATCGAGGAAGGGGTCGTCGGAGTGGAGGTCCTTTGGTCCGGGAGCCGCACAGTGTGAGCACCATTCCGGCCGCGGCCCGGAGCGGCGGGGGTTCTGGGAGCTTGCCATTCCGACGGAACGGGACGCCCGTAGGATCGGCGGCCATGAGCATCTGCACCGTCGAGATCGATGTGGCCGCCGACGTGGAGCGGACATTCGCCTACCTTGCCGACGCCGCCAACCAGGCCGAATGGCGCCACGACGTGGCCACCTGCGAGTTGGCCGAAGGGTTACCCGGCGCCGTCGGGGCCGTCTACCGGCAAGCCAACCGCGGCCAGGAGGTCGACTTCATCATCACGGCTGTTGAGCCCGATGAGTCGATCACCTGGGTCTGCGCCGAGGACACGTCGTGGCCGGTGCGCGGCACCTACCGCCTCAGCGACCTCGCCGACGGTGGCACGCGCATCACCATGGATCTGGAGATGGCCCCCTCGGGGCCGTTCATCGTGCTGCGGCCGTTCGTGCCG
>JAPONU010000129.1 GCA_026713745.1 bacterium | reverse complement strand
GCGATGATGCGGGCGTTGCCGGGCGGGAAGGCGTCCTCGAACCAGCCGAGGGTCATGTCGAG
This sequence comes from bacterium, assembly GCA_026713745.1. GTDB lineage: Bacteria > Actinomycetota > Acidimicrobiia > Acidimicrobiales > CATQHL01 > VXNF01. The sequence goes on along the minus strand of JAPONU010000129.1, from coordinate 1,500 downwards.
GCTCTCCAGGAACGCCACGGCGTCGTCGACGGCGCCGAACATCCAGGCCCCGTCGCAACCCACCCAGAGGTCGTCGGACACCGAGGCGGCGGCCTCGAGACGGGCCTTGGAGCGGGCCACGTCGGGCGCCATCGGCAGCTTGACGCGCCGGTAACCCTGCTCGTACAGGCTCGAGACCTGCTCGATGACCTCGGCGGGGCCGATGGAGGGTGGGTAGCCGGCGATCCCCGTGACGGGCATCGCCGCATTGGCCCCGCCCAGCATGACGGCGATGGGCAGGCCCCGGCGCTTGGCCTCGGCGTCCCAGACGGCCAGATCCACGATCGACAGCGCCCGCAGCCCGACGCCCCCGACGAGATTGGACAGGTTGGAGCGCTGCACCGAGCCGAACGCCGCCTCCGGTTCGTCAGTGGGACGCCCGATGTAGCGGGGCCCGATGTAGTCGTGCACCATGGCCGCGATCGGGCCGTCGCGGCTCAGCGTGAAGCCGTAGCCGCAGATGCCGTCGCGGGTCCGCACCCGCACGAGGGCGAACTCCCGATGCTCCATCACCCAGTCGCCGAAGCGGATCACCTCCGGCACCGGGGCGCGCGCCGTCAGGGCGTCGACCGCTTCGATCTGATGGCCTGTCTCGTTACTCATACGCAGAGATACCCCCCGTCCACGCTCAGTATGTGCCCGGTCACCATCGACGCGGCGTCGGTGGCCAGGAAGATGGCCGGACCGACGATCTCCCGCGGCAGCCCCCGCCGGTCGATAGGCGTGCGGGCCGCTATGAACTCGCTGGTGTAACTGCGCTTGCGGTCCGACGCCAGCACCAGCGGCGTCTCGAAGATCGACGGCGCCAAGGCGTTGACCCGCACCCCGTGTTCGATCCATTCCAGGGCCAGGCTGCGGGTCATCTGGATGACGCCGCCCTTGGATTGCAGGTAGGCGGTGGTCTCCGGGTAGGCCCGGCTGCCGCCGATGGAGGCCATGTTGACGATGGCGCCCTGGCCCCGCTCGATCATCGTGCGGCCCACGATCTGGCACGACAGGAACGTGCCCCACAGGTTCAGCCGCACGACCCGCTCCCAGACCTCGTCGGGGAAGTCCTCGGCGGGGTGGCGGGCGGCCGTGCCGGCGCAGTTCACCAGCACGTCGATATGGCCGTGGGCATCCAGCACCTCGCCGACGGCGCTTTCCATGGCGTCGCGGCTGGTGACGTCGGCCTCGATGAACCGCAGGCGGCGGCCCTGCTCAGCCGCCGCTGCGACCAGCCGCTCGGCGCGCGCCACGTCGGTGTCGAGGAACGTCACCTCGGCGCCGCAGTCGGCGAACCCCACGGCGATGGCCTCGCCGAGTCCGCTGGCCCCGCCCGTGATGAGGGTCACCTTGCCCGACAGGTCGAACAGGCCGCCCACGTAGTCGGTGGGAACGGTGACGGCGACGGCGTCCGGATCACTCATGATTGCTCTCCTCGTGACGCGTCCGGCACGGGCCGCCCAACGCGCGGGCGGT
>JAPONU010000128.1 GCA_026713745.1 bacterium | reverse complement strand
GTCTCGGTCAGTTGCCCGAGAAGTCCCCGATCCGCCCGCAGGGTTCCCGCGTCGGCGCCCAGCAGAGCGCAGGCCAGCCCCGTATCGCCGATGTGCAGCTTGGGCGTCTTCACCAACCGCTCGAGGCGGTTGCTGTGCCACGGAGCCAGCCGCTCCAAGAGGAACAGCCGCTCGAGCAGGACCAGGTAGTCGCGGATCGTCGGCAGGCTCAGCTGGAAGGGCGCCGCCAGGCGGCTGGCGTTGAACTGGCGCCCGGTCTGGGTGGCGGCGACCTCCAGCAGCCGCGGCAGTGTCCATCGGCTGATTGCAACCTTTGTCGGCGGCCAATTGAAAGCTTCAACCTCGTCTGATTGACAGCCAACAGTCCGTCCAATCGAAAACCAGCCCCGGGTCGGGCCGTCACCGCCCCAAGTCCAGCGAGCTGACCGAGCGAAACACCGCGCGCACGAGCAGAGCGTGCGTGTCGCCCCATCGGCCTGGGTCTCGTCGCCGGTAACCGGGCTCTTCGGCCGAGCCCACTTCCCACGATTCTTCCCACGCGAGACGCCGCACTGGCCGACATACAGCCGAGACCGAAAACCCACATGACGTCACGCGCTGGCGCGACCTCGGAGTTCTACAACGCTATGGCACCCCATGGGTGCAGATGGTGTCGTATGGGACTTCCTGAGTGGAGGTGAGCGGACTCGAACCGCCGACCTCTTCGTTGCGAACGAAGCGCTCTAGCCAGCTGAGCTACACCCCCGAACGGGGTACGAATTGTACCGGCGCCTGTGGCGGCTGCTGCGCCGGGGTGGCCGCGATCACGCCACCCCTAACCTGCTGCGGGTGCGCCGCATTCCCGATCTCTGGTGGAACGTGCTCGGCTACGGGCTCTGGGCGGTCGGGTGCCTGCTGTTTGCGATCGCCGCGGCACGCGACGGCGACCCGGTGTCGCTGATCGCCGGCCTCCTGTTCCTCGTCGGCATCCTCGTCGTGATCGGGCCGCTGGTGCGCGCCTCTCGAAGCGAGCGGCGCTCTCGGGACTGAGCCGGTCGGGCACCACGCACCGCGGAGGTGCGCGCAGCGCCGGATCAGGTGTAGCCGCGGGAGCCGGCGATGAAGCGGATCGCCGCTTCCTCTGCCGGGGCCTGCGGGAGTCCCCGTCGGGGATCCGCGGCCGTCCTGGCCGAGGCGATGTCCGTGACCTTGGCGTGACGTTCCAGGACGCGCCGCTGCCGCTGGGCCAGGGCGCCGACATATGCGACGAGCAGGATGTCGACGAGCACGTGAACCCCGATCATGACCCCGCCCGCGGTTACCGCCCCAACGAGCGTCACGATGGCGAGAAACACGAGGCCGATCAGGATGTTGCGGCGGCGCAGGCGAGCTTGCTCGCGCTGCAGCCTCATCAGGGCCTCTCGATCCACGCCGAAACCCGGGGGTACCAGACCGGGCCGGGGTGGTGGGGCGAGCTGCGCGACGCCAGTGAGTGGAACGACATTCCTATGCCGGGAAGACCCTGAGGACAGTGGACCG
>JAPONU010000127.1 GCA_026713745.1 bacterium | reverse complement strand
GTCGGCCGCCTGGTCCATCTCGGTCTGGATGAGGATGTAGGCGCTCACCGCCATCTCGACCTCCTGCGCAGTGAGGTGACGGGACAATCGTAGGTGACCGCTCCCCCCGTCCGTGGCCCGGCGCCCCCTCCCTCCCGTGTCTGCCGCGTTCCGGGCCAGGTGGCGGGGTGGCTCAGCCGATGATCATCGTCCGGATGATCAGCCCGACGATGAACAGCCCGCCCCAGCCGTAGAGCGCGTAGTGCGCCCGGCGACCCACCTGGGTGCGGTAGCTGAACAGGATTCCGATGGCCGCGAGGGTCACGAAGCCGTAGAAGGTGTGGATGCCGGGCACCTCCCGGCCACCGCCGGCCATCATCGCCACGCCGATGACGATCTCGGCGACCAGCAGCAACTGGGCGGCGAGCACGAACCACCACAGGGCGCGGACCCCCAGCGCCGGGAACCTGTTCGCGCCCAGCGCCCAGACCGCGGCCGCTCCGTTGCCCGCCAGGACCACCCAGGCGAGCGTGAGGTGCGCATCGACCACAGAGTCCGCTCCCACCGCGGCGTTCAGCCCTGCCGGCCGGCCTCGCGGCTCACGGCCGGGAGTCTGCTGAGCAGTGCCGCCGACCATCCATATCGCCACTCCCACCGAGACCCGGATCCAACCTCCGGCAGATCCTGCTGCGTCTGCGGTCCACTGCTCGGCGGATTCCTAGGCGAAGAGGTCGGGCTCGTGCGGGCCGTTGCGACCGCGGCCGGGCCGGACGAACCATTCGGTGCCGAAGGCGGCGGCGAACTCCTCCTGCCCCAGCGCCAGGAAGAACGACTCGGGCGCGATCTGGCTGGCGTGGACGGCCATTGCGGACCGCTTCAGATCCAGGACCTCGCTGACGTCGATGGCGTGGGTGATGTCGGCGTCGGGCAGGCCGAACTCCTCGCTGTCGACGCGCTCGGTGCGCTCGGCGTCGACCGGGGTGCCGGCACGCTCGGCCGCCTCGACCATCTCGCGGATGCGGTCGCGGTTCATCGTCGCCCAGTAGACCCGCTCGGTGCCGGCAAGTTCGGCTGCCCGGGTCCCCACCCGGTGCACCGCCACGTGGTCGGGGTGGCCGTAGACGCCGTGGCTGTCGTAGACGGTCAGCGCGTCGGCCCGCTCCTCGTCGAGCACCCGCGCCAGCCGCCCGGCCGCCTCGTCGGTGTCCGCCTGCCAGAACGAGTCGGGCGCATCGTTCTGCGGCGCTCCGGCCATTCCCGAGTCCCGGTAGCCCAGGAACACCACGCGTTGGCATCCCAGCAACGCCGCCGAGTCGCGGGTCTCACGTTCTCGCCAGGCACCGAGCTCGGAACCCTCGGGCACCACGCCGGGGATCTTCTCGCCCTCCTCTCCCCTCGTGGCCAGCACCAGCACCACCCGGTGCCCGGCCGCGGCGGCCTTGGCCATGGTGCCGCCGGTGGAGATCGCCTCGTCGTCGGGATGGGCGTGGAAGCAGACCAGGGTCGCCACGGCGCTCAGGCTACGGAGCCCCGGCGTCGTTGTGCCCGAGCCGAGGCTCGGCGACCGCGCCTGTGGGCGCAGGTGCTCAGGCGATGGCGCCCGCTGTCCGGAGATCGGCGATCTCGGCCTGCTCGAAGCCCCAGTCGGTGAGTGCCTCGTCGGTGTCGGCACCGGGTTGGGGCGGCGGGCGGTGGACAGCCGAAGGGGTGCGACTGAATCGCGGGGCGGGAGCCGGCTGCGTGACGCCGTCCACGTCGATGAAGCT
>JAPONU010000126.1 GCA_026713745.1 bacterium | reverse complement strand
GCGGCGGCTACCGCGGCGGACAGGGCGGCAGACGTGACGACGACCGCGGCGGAGGCGGCGGCTACCGCGGCGGACAGGGCGGCAGACGTGACGACGACCGCGGCGGAGGCGGCGGCTACCGCGGCGGACAGGGCGGCGGGCGCGACGACGACCGCGGCGGGGGGCGCGACGGAGGCGGCTATCGAGGCGGGCCCAACAGAGGCCCCGGGCAGCGAGGCACCACGCCGGTACGGCGACGCGACCAGGATCACGGTGAGACGCGCGGTCTCGGGGGGGACAGGGTCGAAGGGCGCCACGCCGTCAAGGAACTGCTCCTGGCTGGCACCCGCACGGTGCGCCAAGTGGTGCTCGCCGCCGATCAGGACGAGTCCCCGATCCTCAACGACATCATCGATCTGGCCGACGAGGCCGGCGTGGACATCCGCGAGTTGCCGCGCGGTCGCTTCGATCAGATGACCGCCACCGATGCTCCGCAGGGAGTCGTGGCGTTCGCCGCTCCGCTGCGCGAGTACGCCGTGGAGGAACTCGTGGCAGGCCTGACCGGCGGAGGCAACGCCGACGACTCGAATCGCCTGTTCCTGTCCACGGGGGCCGAGCACACCGACCAGCGCTCGCCGGCACTCCTGGCCGACGAAGCCGCCGGGGAGGATCGGCACAGCGATCCTGACGGGCCGGCGGATGCCGACGGGCCGGACCCTTCGACCGAAGGCGCACTGCAAGGCGCTCCGGACTCGCCCGCTGATACGGTGCCCTCCCCCGGTCAGGCCACCGCCGAACCGGACCCGCCGACCGAACCTTCAGAGGCCACCACCGAGCCGGTCCTCCTGCTGGTCGTGGATGGCGTCAACGACCCGGGCAACCTCGGGGCGATTCTCCGCACAGCCGAGTGCGCCGGCGTCACAGGAGTCGTGCTGCCGCGTCACCGGGCCGCTCGAATAACCCCGACGGTGGCGAAGCGGGCCGCCGGTGCCATCGAGCATCTGCGGTTCGCCCCCGTCAGCGGCATTCCCACAGCGCTGACGACCCTCACCGAACTCGGCGTCTGGACGGTGGGCCTCGATGTCACCGCCGAACAGACGATCTGGCAACTCGAAGTCGCGGAGGCTCCGCTGGCGCTGGTGCTCGGCGCCGAGGCGCGTGGCCTGTCGCGCCTGGTCCGCAGGCGCTGCGACGTGACCGCACGCATCCCGGTCACCGGGCGGCTCGACGCCCTGAACGTGTCCGCCGCCACCGCGATCGCGCTCTTCGAGGTACTGCGCCGCCGCACCCCGGCCTGAGCGCCGGGTCCCGCCGACCCGACCCAGAACCCGTTCTAGCGGGCGCCGACGTCCTCGCGCCGGGGCAGGCTCAGCAGCAGGTGCTGCAGCAGCAGCTTCTCGTCGGGGTTGCGCACGAGGGAAGCGGTCGCCTCCCTTAGCCGGTCGAGAGCCTCAGCGACGGGTCCCCCGCGCGGAACCGCGGTTGCGGCGGAATGCTCCGGGAAATCAGCCGGGCCGGCGGCTTCGACGTCGAGAAGCTCGCGGTAGCGCTCGGCCAGAATGGCGAAGCCGAACCGCAACTCGGCGTCACGTGCCCGACGCTGGCGGCGATCGCGCCGTTGACGCTCGGCCCGACCCCCGGTACCGGCTCCCTGATCGCCTGAGTCAGCCGGATCCGGATCGGGACCGGTGGACGCCACCGAGCCACCGGGCGCGCCGGAGCCCTCGGTGGCCGCGCGGTCGGCCGGCGCGCCGGCGACAGTGTCAGCAGCCGAGTCGATGAGCGCCCGCAAGTCGTCCACCAGGGTTGCGGCGCGCGCGCCCGTCCCGTCGAGGCGCTCGGGAATCGACCACCAGGCTTCGAGTCGCTCGGCCAGGTTGCCGGCGGTGACCAGATCGCCGGCACGGCCCGGGTCACTCCCCACCGCGCGGGCCGCCCGGCCGGCCAACTCGGGCGTCACGCCGGACCGGACGAGCCATTCGTGCACCTCGTCAGGTGAGGGAGCCGGGAACCGGATGGTCACGCAGCGCGACGCCACGGTGACGTGACCGGGAGGAACGTCGTCGGCGAGCAACACGATCGTCGTGGCCGGCGGCGGCTCTTCGATCGTCTTCAGCAGGCTCGCCGCAACAGCCGGGGTGGCCGTGTGGAACCGGTCGCAGATGATCACCTTGCCGGCGCCCTCCAGCGAGCGGCGGGCCGCCTCGGTGATGATCGCGGTGGCCTCCGCTGCGAGCAGAGCCCGGCCCTCGGGCTCGACGAGCATCACATCGGGGTGCACACCCTGGCGCGCCCTGCGGCGGTGCCGCACCGCCGCCCCCGCTCCCTGCGCCGCCGATGCGGCGGCCAGCAACTCGCCCGCGAACGTCCGGGCCACGGCGCGCTTGTCACCGGCGACGGTCCCGACGAGCAGGTAGGCATGGACCGGGGCCGCCAGCGCGGCCTCCAGTTGGTGCAGACCCGCCCCGCCGCCGATGAGTGAGGGCCAGTTCGGGCCCGACCCGTCGGGGTCGGCGCCGCGATCGCCGGGTGGTGGCTCCCCGTCCCCCGGCGGCGGCGACAGGGCCTCAGGTTGGGCCGTTGTGCTGTCCTCCGATACCTGGCGCTCCGGCTCGGCCCGGCCAGCGCCCGGCTGGGATTCAGCCCGGCCAGCGCCCGGCTCCGACTCGGCCCGGCCAGCGCCCGGCTGGGATTCAGCCCAATCGCCGAAGAGCCCCGGAGGCCGATCCGTCACGACCAACCCAGGCGGTCGGCCACCAGCACAGCGATGTCGTCGCGCACCTCGTTGGGCGGCCGATCGGCGTCGATCACCTCCCAGCGCTCCGGGTCGGCCGCGGCGAGTTCGCGGTACCCGGCGCGCACCCGGCGGTGGAAGTCCATACCGAGCGCTTCGAATCGGTCCGTGCCGCCGGCGCCCCGGCCCCGTGCCCGCTGCGGATCCATGTCCAGCAGAATGACCAGATCCGGCCACAGTCCGCCGGTGGCCACCTCCGACAACAGTCCGACCACCTCGATGTCCAGGCCGCGCCCGTACCCCTGATAGGCCAGTGACGAGCCGATGTAACGGTCGCACACCACGTCACGCCCCGCCTCGAGCGCCGGCCGGATGCTCTCGGCGACGTGCTGTGCACGGTCGGCGGCCATCAACAGGGCCTCGCTGAGCATGT
>JAPONU010000125.1 GCA_026713745.1 bacterium | reverse complement strand
GTGCGCCAGGATCGATCTTCCCACCAACGGCGGCCCGGCGGGGGCTCGGTCCCAGACGTACTCGACATAGCACTCGTCGCTGCAGACGACGACACCACGCTCCTGTCCCCAGGCGACCGCCGCGGCCAGATCCTCCACGGCACCGGTGGGGTTGGCGGGCGAGTTCACCCACAGGCAGAGCGCCCGGTTGGAGTCGGCGGAGTCAATGGCGCCGAGGTCGAGCCGGCCGGTGCTCTCCAGCGGCACCGGCACCGCCCGCAATCCGGCCAGCCTGGCGCCCATGGCGTACGTCGGGTACGCCACCGACGGATACAGCACGGTGTCCCCGTCGGCGCCGCGCAGCTTCAGCAGGCGCGGCAGCGAGGCGATCAACTCCTTGGTCCCGACACAGGCGGCAATCCGTTCCGCAGGCACCTGCAGGCCGAACCGCCGCGCCAGCCAACCCGCAGCCGCTTCCCGGAGCGCCGGCGAGCCCACCGACGAGGGATAGGAGCGTTCCGTGCCCGATCCCGCCAGCGCCTCGGTCACCGCAGGCGGCGGTGGGTCGCAGGGGTCGCCGACCGAGAGGTCCACGCAACCTCCGGCGTGCTCGTCGGCCACGGCTCGCAGCCGCCCGAGCCGGTCGTACGGGTACGGTTCCAGGACCGTTGGAGAGTTCATCGAGGTGGCCTGCTCCCTCGCTCGGCGGATCGTAACGATTGCCCGACGCTCAGGCGGATGCCCCGCCGCCCACCGGCAACGCCGGGCATGCTGGCGCACGGTGGATTCCCCCGGACGCCGGAACACCGATGAGAGGCGGCACTACTCGCCGGCCTCCCGGGTTCCGTCGCCCGCGGCGCCGTCGGGCGCCGGGCATCTGAAGTCGGCGAAGCGGGCCGCCGAGGCGGCGTCGATGCGGACCCGGTAGTGCATTCCCTCGCCGGTGGCGGTCTCGGAGAGCACCTGCGAGGACCGGTGCAGTCCTGCCATCACCTCGCCCCGGGAGAACGGCACCACGAACTCGGCGGTGGCCGCAGCGGCTCGCAGCCGATCACCGATCACCGCGGTGAGGTGCTCGAGGCCGGCACCGGTGACGGCCGAGACTGCCACGCTGCCGGGGTAGGCGGCGAGCAGGTGCGCGGTGCCATCTGCGGTGTCCAGCTTGTTGAAGACGAGCAGCTCGGGAACCTTCGTGGCGCCGATGAGTTCCAGCACCTCGCGCACGGCCTCCACCTGCCCGTCGCAGTCGGCGGCCGAGGCGTCGACCACGTGCACCAGCAGGTCGGCGTCGACGGCCACCTCGAGCGTGCTCATGAACGCCTCCACGAACTCGTGCGGCAGCTTGCGCACGAATCCCACCGTGTCCACGAGCAGCACAGTCTCACCGCCGGGCAGATCCAGGCGCCGCGTCAGCGCGTCGAGCGTGGCGAAGAGTCGGTCCTCGACGTGGGCCTCGGCGCCGCAGAGGGCGTTCAGCAGGCTGGACTTGCCGGCATTGGTGTACCCCACGATGGCGACGGTGGACTGCGCCGAGCGCTGGCGCCGCCGGGCCTGGACCCCGCGGTGGCGGCGGATGCCGCGCAGTTTGCCCTCGAGGGTGTTGATACGGCGCAGCAGCCGGCGCCTGTCAACCTCGAGTTGGGTCTCGCCGGGCCCGCGGGTGCCGATGCCTCCGGCCTGCTGACTGAGCCGGTAGCCCGAGCCGCGCAGGCGTGGCAGCCGGTAGCGCAACTGCGCCAGCTCAACCTGGACCTTGCCCTCGGTGCTGGAGGCGTTCTGGGCGAAGATGTCCAGGATGACCGTCGTGCGGTCGATTGCCGTGCGACCGAGGATCCCCTCGAGGTTGTACTGCTGCGCGGGACTCAACTCGTCGTCGAACACAACGGTGTCGGCGTCGAACTGCTCGGCGATGTCGCGGATCTCCAGCGCCTTGCCGCGCCCCACGTAGGTGGCGGCGTCGATCCGGTCGCGGCGCTGGGTCACCCGATGCACGGGATCGGCGCCCGCCGTGTCGACGAGCAGGGCCAACTCCTCCAGCGACCCCTCCACGGCCCGGATCGACAGCGTCGGTGTCGCCACGCCGACCAGCACGATCTGCTCACGGAAGGCCCGGTCGATGAAGCCGCCGGCCTCGCCGCCGAACTCGCCGAAGGCCCCCCGGTGGGTGCCGGAGCGCCGCTCGCGGGCCGGGTCGGTCACGAGGAACCGCTCCCCGTGGGCACTGCGGGCTCGGGAGCCTCGACGTCGGCCACGTAGATCACCGGGACCCGCAACTCGACACCGCTGCCGACGCTCACTTCGGCCGTGCCGCCGGGCATCTCCACTTCCACCGTCTGCCCGACGAGTCCCCAGCGGTGCAGTTGCCACGCCACCGCGGCCGCACCGCTGCCGCAGGCGGACGTGACGCCCACGCCGCGTTCGAAGACCCGCATG
>JAPONU010000124.1 GCA_026713745.1 bacterium | reverse complement strand
CAGCGGCACGGCGGCCAGGGAGGTGGCCATCCCGCTGAGACCCACGATCGTCTCGGACAGGATGGGGTTGGCCTTCTGGGGCATCGTGGATGACGCCCCCGCCAGCCGGCCGCCGCCCTCGCGCACCTCGGCGATCTCACTACGCGCAAGGTCGATCACCTCCAGGGCGATCCGGCTCAGCGCCGACGCCAGCAAGCCCAGCGCGGCGGCGACGCCTGCCAGGCGGTCCCGAACGCTGTGCCACGGCACGTCGTCGCAGCCGAGACCCAGGATCTCCGCCGCCCGCCGGCGCGTCGCGGCGCTCAACGGCCCGTAGGCGGCCGACGTGCCCGCCGCGCCGTAGAACTGCACCACCTCGGCTGCGGCCCGCGCATCGCCCAGGCGGACCAATGATCGGGCTACTTCCTCCAGCCAGCCGGCGACCTTCATGCCGAAGCTGATCGGCACGGCCTGCTGGCCGTGCGTGCGGCCGGCCATCGCCGTCGCCCGGTGGGTCTCGGCGTGGGCAGCGAGGGTGTCGCCCAGCGGCACCCCGGCGGTGATGATGTCGGTGCATGCGTCCCGGAGCAGCAGGATCAGCGCCGTGTCCATGATGTCCTGCGTGGTGGCGCCGAAGTGCAGCCAGGCCGCCACGTCGGGATGTGTTCGTCCGAGCTGCTGCAGCAGCGGCAGGATCGGATAGCCCACCAGCCGGGTGCCCTCCTCGAGCTGTTCGCGATTGATCTCGACCGATGCCAGCTCTCGGTGGATCGCCTCGGCCGCGGAGGCGGGAATCACGCCGTACTCGGCCTGAGCCTGCGCCAGCGCCACTTCAACGTCCAGCCAGGCCTTGATCGTCCGATCAGCCGAGAACGCCTCGACGAACCGCGGCTCGCCGAAGATCCCCAGCAGGGGAAGCTCCATCCCGCTCATGCCGCCCACCGCGAACACATGCGCCCCGGGATCAGTCCGCCGGCCACCGTCCCGAGCGTAGGAGCTAACGGCCCGGGTGCCGAGCGGCCAGGGGCCGGCCGGGTACATCCCGCACGCCAGCGCCGACCCCTCGACACGCTGTCCCCCCACGAGACACTAGTGGAGCCCGTGGAGCAGTGCCGAGGGGACTGTGTTCCCGGCCAACCGTCGGTTCGCAGTTGCGGTCCGCCGGCACTGCGGCAGATCGCCATGCAACTACTAGTCAACTACTAATTCCTCCTAAATCAGTAGCAAAGCCAGTTCGGAAGGTCATGAGGCTGACGTCGAGAATTGGGTGCATCAGTCCCCTCAGCGGGAGGTGTGGCCGGCGGCCTCGCGGCGGCCTCGCATCCTTTCGTGGGCCTCGGGGGAGCCGTCGTGCCAGGTGCCGACCCAGGCGTCGACAGGGATGACCGGGGTGCCGTAGTTGCACTCGAAGTACTTGTGGTGCAGGTCGTGGAAGTAGTCCCCGGCCGGGAGCGTGCGGTCGCCGGCGACCACGATCCGGTCGAAGTTGGAGTGGCCCAGCGACGGGGCCAGGCCGGTGAAGATCTGCGTGACGATGATGATGAACGGGTTGGCGGGGATGAACAGGAAGAACACCGGCGTGGAGAAGTACAACAGGTGCTCGATGGGGTGCATCGACAGCCCCGTCCACGGCCCGGTGTTGACGTTCTTGTGGTGCAGGTAGTGCGCCCAGCGATACAGGGGCCGGGTGTGCAGGAACCGGTGGGTCACGTAGAAGTAGCCGGCCACCAGCCAGAACGAGAAGACCGTCATCGCCACCAGGTAGACGACCCAGCCCGCCCCGTCGCTCCAGCGGACGTGGGGGATGTAGTCGTTGGCGTAGCACCAATACAGAACCGCCTCCCAGAAGGTCCAGAGGACCGGCGCGCTGACGAGGGTCCAGAAGGCGTTGTCCCACGCCTGGTTGCGCCACATGAACCGCCGTGCCGTGGTGCTGAGCCACCGGTCGTCGTACTTGAACCGTTCGCCCTGCGCCCGGCGCACGTAGAGCCAGAAGTGGATGGCGCTCACCCACACCGCCACCATCACCAGGTTGCGCACGTAGATCTCGGCAACCCAACCGATCTCGAAGCGCGCCATGCGGGCCAACGCCGGCGTGAAGTAGTTCCACACCACCACCGACAGCCCGATGTAGATGAGCCCGTAGGGCCACAACATCAGCTTGGTCAGGTTGCCGATGTTCCTAAGCGACTCCGACGGCCGCGTCCAGAATCTGGGCGGCTCCATCGGGATGCCATCCGGAACGTAACCCTGAGTCCTGGTCATGCGCTCGCCCCCCGGGAGCCACAGCCGACGCCGCCGACTGAGCGGCCCGCTTCTATCCGACTTCTAGACAGTACCGAATCCCGACGGCGAGGGAAGCGCCGGTCCTAGCGGCCGGCGAGGTGTTCGACGACGGGGGCGAACTCCTCTGCCGCCTCGGCAGGGATCGTCATGTACGAGAATCCCCAGCGATCGCGGCGTTCCTCGAGGGTGGCGATGCACTCGTCGACGGTTCCGAAGAGGGCGTGGGGCGAGGCCAGAGCCTGCTCGGTCGTGAGCCCGAAGCCGGGCGCCAGAGCGGCGGCGAAGCCATCACGATCGTCGATGATCGTGGCTATGAACGCCCCGACGCTGAGTTCAATGTCGTCGAACCGTTCGCCTGCGACCTCGCGCACCAGCGCCACCTTCGCGTCGGTCGCCTCGGCTGTGGCACCCGCCGCGATGCGCTCGTCAATCACGCCGGTGTGCAGGCTGACGTTGACCGCCACGATGTCGGCCCGCTGAGCCGCCAGCGTCAGCATCTTCGGGCCGCCTCCGGCCAGCAGCAGAGGCGGGCGCGGGCTCTGAACGGGCTTGGGGCTGGCGTCGAGCCCGCTGACGGTGTAGTGATCCCCAGCGAAGTCGAACGGCCCATCGCCGAAGCAGCCCTCCAGAACCGACACGGCCTCCGCCAACCGCTCGATGCGCACCCCCGGCCGGTCCAGCGTGAGGCCGGCCTGCTCGTAGTCGCTGGTCATCCAGCCGGCCCCGATGCCAACCTCCAGCCGCCCGTTCGAGATGCGGTCGAGAGTGGCGAGTTCCTTCGCCAGAACGACGGGATGGCGGTAGTCGTTGCAGAGCACCAGGGTGCCGACCCGCAGCGACGATGTGGCCAGCGCCGCAGCCGTGATCGTCACGAGCGGCCCGTTCCGAGCGTCCATATGGTCGGTCATGACCATGCTGGAGTAGCCGAGGTCCTCGGCCCGGCGGGCCTGGCCGGCTATGTCGTCCTGATTGCTGGTCCTCTCCAGGGTGACGCCGAACCGGAATGGGCGTGTCATGGCTGCTCCTGTCCCGGCCCCGCTCGTGCCGAGCCGTCAACGGCCACGCTACCGGTACCCCCAAACGGCAATGCTGCCCAGTTGGCTCGGAGACAACCGGACTATCCGGGCGCTTGGGATTTGAGCGGGCAGTGAGGGTGTCGAGAAGGATCGAGTCGGGCTATCAGACCGACCTGGATCCGGGGCTAGAGGATGGGCCGCGTCACAACCACGAGGACTCTCGTGGGAGTGTCGGCCTTAGAGACGACGCGATGTGGTCGGCGGGCATCGAACGTGATGGCATCGCCCTGATTGAGAACGATTCTCTCAGCGTCGAGTTCCAGGGTGACGGTTCCGGACATCACGAGCATGAATTCGTCAGCCTCATGAGCGATGGGTTCGCGAGTCGTGGTGCCCAGCGGGACGAGTTCCGCCACGGCAACCTGCAGCGACCCGAGAGACGCCGGAGTCAGGAGTTCCCATACGACATCGGTGTCGGGAAGGTCGAGACGAAGGCCGCTCCCCTTGACCACATGGTGGATGGGTGGGTCCTCTGCTTCAAGCAGCTTGAACGCCGTCGAATTCAGACCGGCCGCGATCTGGCGAAGCGACGATAGAGATGGATCGACGATGCCTCTCTCAACCTGGCTGATGAGGCTGACAGAGACGTCGGCCTTGGATGCGAGTTCTTGCAAGGTCATGCCAAGCTCCTGGCGATGCAGTCGAATCGCGCTGCCGAGTCGCCGTCGGGCATCCGTGTGAGATATGTCAGCGGACTTTGAGATTGCAACCACCTCGCAATTGCAAGCACGTCAAAATTGCAACCACGGCACAAGTCTAGTGGTGCGGCGCTGTCTTGGTCCGAGTGGCATGGGCTTGCACGCAGAAGATGAGCACATTGTGGACTTTTGGCGCCGAGATCGGGATCAGCTGACACCCTGAACCCATCGTCGTACCACGTGGGCAGCCCCCTTCAGCGCCCCACGCGCCGGAGCCGTCGGCGGCGCGTCGTCGTATCCCCCACACTGCACGCCCAACCACTCGCAGCCGGAACCGATTCCTGTCCGGCCGACTCATTGACAGCACCGACAATTTTAGCTACGATGTAATTCTGCACGACGCGTCGGGTCGACTTCAGTCGAGGGCTACATGATTGCAAAGAATGCACCGTTGCTCTCTGTTTCTGGGCTCTCCAAGGTCTACCCGCCCGCGGTGCAAGCGTTGCGCGATTGTGAGTTCACGCTGGCAGAGGGTGAGATCCATGGGGTCATCGGCGCGAACGGGGCGGGGAAGAGCACGCTCATCAAGATCCTCGCCGGTGTCGAGACACCAACCTCGGGAACAATCTCGCTGGCCGGCTTCGGGGATGTGACGATCAGCAGCCCTGCTGATGCACACCGGTACGGAATCGGGGTCGTTCACCAGGAGTTACCGCTATTCGAGAACCTCACGGTGGCGGACAATCTGTTGGTTGGTGTCGAAGGCCAGGGGCTTTGCCGGGTCACTGCGCGGCGGAGGACCACCGCCACGTACGACCGGATCGCCGAAGGCTTTCCCGGCGCGCCCGATTCCCGGCGACTGCTTGGTGAGTTGACCATCGACAAGCGGCAGATCGTCTCGATCATCCGGGCGCTTGCGTGTGGTGCCCGGATACTGATTCTCGACGAGGCGACCTCGAGTCTTCCCGCCGCGGAGCGGGCGAGCCTGCACGACAATCTCCACCGGGTCGCGGCCAGTGGTATCGGGATCGTCTACGTCAGCCACTTCATCGAGGATGTCATGAGTGTCTGCGATCGCGTCAGCGTCATCCGCGATGGTGGCAACGTCGCCTCGAAGCCGATGGATGAGACTGCGTCGTCGCGCGAGCTGATCGAGGACATGACCGGTCAACCGATTGTCGTCCGCGATGTTGCCACGACCGCTTCCCATGGACTGGCTGATCAGCCAGTTGCTGTCTCACTCCGCGGCTTCGCAACCGATCAAGTGCAGCCCCTCGACTTCGACGTCCTCCGTGGCGAGTGTGTCGGCCTCTACGGGCTTGAAGGCTGCGGGGCACGCGAAGTACTGCATGGGGCGTTCGGGCTCGAGCGCCATAGCGGTGACGTCGTCGTCAACGGTGAGACCGTGTCCGGCGGCACTGTCCGCCGCATGCGAGCCGGCCTCGCGATGGTGTCCGGCGACCGGCGGCGGACACTCATCACTGAGGATACTGTGCGCGCAAACATCGACCTGCCAGCATTCGCTCACCAGAACCTCAGCCGTCCGGCAAAGTCGAACGACCAGGTGGCTGCCATCACGATGAAGCAGTTCGCGGTACTCGGTCAGCTTCATCAGAAGTTGAACACGTTGAGTGGCGGGAACCAACAGAAACTGGCGCTTGGGAGGTGGCTGCACCCGCTACCGGTGTGCTTGTTGGCTGACGAACCAACCCGCGGAATAGATGTCAATGGACGCGCCGCGATTCATCACTATCTGAGGCAATTGTTGGCCGACGGCCTCTCGATCCTTCTCAACTCAACCGATCCCGAGGAACTCGTCGCACTCGGCGACCGCGTTCTCATCCTTGCTGATGGAACGCAAATCGACGAGCTCGGTTACGGGCAAGTCACCGTCAGCGAGATCGAACGCTCCACTCGCACGAGAGACGCGAACGCACCGACGGTCGTCGCATCATGATGTTGGCCAAGATAGCCGCCTTGCGCGAGCGGCTTGCGCGTGCCCAGCTGCATACCTATGCCGTTGCTTTCCTACTCGTGGGCATGGGGTTGTACTTGAGTTTTGCGACCAACAACTTTGCGACTTACCTCAATATCGCAAATGTCTTGGAGCAGGTGTCAACCATCGGGATCATCGCTGTCGCGATGACGGTCTTGCTTGTGACTGGAAACTTCGATCTGTCGATCGGGGGAATCGCGGCATTTGTTGGCGTGACTGGCATCGCCGCAATTAACGAGTTCGGGACTGTCACGGGTTTTGTTCTGGCCATGTTGGTTGCAACTACCCTCGGCGCAATCAACGGATTCATTGTTGTAAACCTCCGAGTAAATTCGCTCGTAGCGACACTTGGCAGCGGTCTAGCATTCTCTGGGGTCGCATTTGTGGTCACCGATAGTTCGCCGGTGCCCTCAAGGAATGACGGCCTGCGAGACTTCATGTCGGCAAACGTTTTGAAGGTTCCGGTCCCGGTCCTTATCTTTGCGGCTATGGCCCTTCTCTTCTTCTACATCTTGAGATTCAGCGTATTCGGTCGACAGTGCTACGCTGTCGGCGCAAATCCAGAGGCAGCTCGATTCGCAGGCATCCGGGTGCCTTTGATCCAATTCCTACCATTCGTCATGGTTGGCATGATGGCTGGCTTGGCAGGAATGGTCCTGGCCGGCCTCTTGAACTCCGGACAACCGAGTGCGGCAGCATCCTGGCCATTGGGTGTGATCGCAGCCGCGGTCGTCGGCGGTGTGTCCATCAGCGGGGGCCGCGGCACCGTGTTTCAAGCGATCGTGGGTGTGTTGTTGATCGGTTTGATTGACAACGGATTCAATCTGCTCGACCTCCATCCGAGTTACCGCAACATTTTCACGGGTTCGGTCATTGTCGGAGCCGTAGCACTCGATAGCGAAGTGCGGCGACGGATAGCCAAAAAGATTCGGCAGACGGCAGTGGAGGCTGGTTCCGAGGACACTTCATCGAACGCTCCCGCTCACGACCAGCACGAAGATCAACTTCATCAATCAACACAAGCACCAAGGAGAAAAACATGACACGCCACAGAAAGTCACGAACAAGACAACGCTACACCAAACTCGGAGGTCTGCTACTCATAGCAGCACTGCTTGCGGCGTCGTGCAGTGACGGTGATTCAGCGGAGGATGCAACGCCGGCAACTACCGCCGCGCCCGCAACAACTGAAGCACCGGCAACGACGGCCGCGCCCGCGACGACCGAGGCGCCTGAAGTCGCCGAAGATCTCGCGGAGGATGCGCTGATCCAGCTTCTGCAGCCCGGTGAGCACTCGTACATTCAAGGTGGCAATGACGGATTCGAAGCAGAAGCTGCCCGACTCGGTCTGCAGAATGCGGAGGTCAAGGTCGGCGATTGGAGCGTCGAGTCACAGGTCGCACTGGTCCAGAATGCGATTTCTCAGGGGGCACAGGGCATAATCATCCAACCGACCGACTCGGTGGCGATTGCCCCGGCAATCGACGACGCAATCGAAGCGGGCGTTTGTGTCGTCATGCTTGTTGCGAATGCAGGAGAAGACAGCAAATCGGTGTATCCCGGAACCAAAGGGTTTGTGGGCTGGGACGAGTACGAGAACGGACAAATCGTCGGTAGAGCCCTCGCTGAGAGAATTGGTGGGAGCGGGAAGATTGTCATCGTTGCAGGGACACTCACCAGCGGCGCAGTTCGCTCCCGGGTCGACGGCGTGGAGGACGTACTCGCCGAATCCTTCCCTGACATCGAAATTCTCACGCTCAGGGACGCCGGCTTTGCCGCGGAAGACGCGCGCAAGACCATGCAAGACCTGATCCAGCGATACGGCGACGAGATCGATGGGGCCGTCTTCACGCAGAACGTCTCCTCAGTCGCAGCCGCGGACGTGATTGAAGCCTCCCCCTTGGAGAAAGAGATTCCCATCGCGAGTATGGGTGGCCAGCAGACATTCATCAACTACATTGCCGAAGGCAAGCTGTGGGCCACGACCCCCGAGGCGCCGTTTGACACGGCGGCGAAGGCACTCGAGCTGACGGTTGACTGCATCAATGGGGACACGGAGCCGGTCTATTTCAGGACCCAGCAGCTGGACAGCGTGAAGGTCCTCGCTGACTACAACTACCTGATCACTGAGGAGAACCTGGACCTGTTCACGCCGCAGTGGGACTAGCGGATTAGGAAGCAACGAAGGTACGGAGAATGAGAGTCGGAATTGACGCTGGAGGCACGTTCACGGACCTGCTGGGAATCGATCCGCTAACGTCGCGCGTGACGGTAGCGAAGGTTCCGTCATCCCGAGAAGCGCCGGAGACGGCAGTTCACGGGGTGTTGAGCGAAGCGGACGTGACCGACTGTGACGTCGACATCACAGTCGGGACCACGGTGGCCACCAACGCGCGGATCACCCGTTCTGGCGCGACCGTGATCTACGTCACCACTGCCGGATTTGAGGACATTCCATTCATTCAATGGGGTGCTCGAAAAGAAGCGTTCGATCCCAGCTGGCCCAAGCCTGACCCAGGTGTCATGCGACGCAACTGTGTCGGGATTGATGAGCGGATCAACAAGAACGGCGACGTCGTCGTTCCATTGACCGATTCGGCTCTCGCTGCCTTAGCGACGGCCGTGGGACAACGGGTTCGAACTCATCCGGACCAGCAATGGGCAATCGCCCTGAACCTCTTGTTCTCCTACGTCAACGACTCTCATGAGGTAGGCGTTGCGGACTTTCTAGCTTCCGAGTTTCCAGATATTCCGGTGTCGGTATCCAGCGTCATCTGCCCGATGTGGCGTGAGTACGAGCGAGCGACGACGGTGATTGCAGACGCGTATGTGAAGCCGACTCTCGGACGCTTCATGGGCCAACTTGGCACCGGAATGGTAGAACGTGGATACACCAGCCCACTTTCGATCATGAAATCGAATGGTGGTCAGATGTCGGCCGAACGCGCCGCCGGCCGAGCGGCAGAGATATTCCACTCTGGCCTCGCCGGCGGTGTCCTCGGTGGTCAATACCACGCCAGACTCGCAGGAAGCGGGAACGCCGTCACACTCGATATGGGCGGCACCAGTGCCGATGTCGCTGTGCTGCCCAATTGTGAACACGGCTCCGAGACCGTTCACGAGCTTGAATGGGGGATTCCGCTCAACGTTCCGCACGTCGACTTCAGCACAATTGGTGCGGGTGGAGGATCGATCGCCTGGATAGATTCCGGCGGGATGCTTCGCGTCGGGCCTCGCAGCGCCGGCGCGAAGCCTGGCCCGGTTTGTTACGGCGCAGGTGGTACAGAACCGACGGTCACCGATGCGAATCTCCTCCTCGGACGGTTGAATCCAGAGTCGCTACTCGGTGGTGGCTTGCCCGTAGATCGTGCTGCCGCGGAGCGGAGTCTGGAAACCCTCGGGCAGTCCCTCGGGCTGACCGCCGTCGAGGTCGCGGCGGCGATCTTGGCGACTGTCAATGAGAACATGGCAGGTGCCATCCGGCTCGTCTCGGTTGACCGCGGCCACGACTACCGGAAGTTCGACCTCGTCGCCTTCGGTGGCGCAGGTCCCGTCCATGCGGTCGACCTCGCCGCCGGCCAAGGTATGCGTCGAGTTGTCGTACCGGTGCATCCTGGCAGTTGTTCAGCGTTCGGAGCGTTGCTTGCCGACCCGCGCGTTGATCGTATCCGGATGATCCTTCAGCGCTCCGATCACCCTGACCCGGCGACTCTTGAGCAACGCCGCGCTGAACTCGTCGACAGTGCTATCAGGGACCTGCGTGACGAGGGGTACTCGGGCGCCTTCGAGGTAATACTGACACTACAGATGCGGTACCTCGGCCAAAGCCATGAGCTCCCCGTCGCCGCACCGAACGAGCGCTTCACTGATGAGATGTACGGGAAGTTGGTTGAGAGCTTTCACCGAGAGCACGAGAACCTGTTCGGCTACAACATGCGAGGCAAGCCAGCAGAGATCATCCGCATGAACGTCACCTGCTTGGGAACACTGGGAGAAGTCGAGCTACCACTGGTCCCGACCAACGGTGCCGCCAATCCAAATACCCACCGTCCAGTGTTCTTTCACGACAGAGGCTTTGTCGAGTGCCCCATCTACGACAGGTCATCTCTGCCCGCCGGGACCGTCATCGAGGGGCCGGCGGTGATCGAGGAGCTCAGCTCAACCACTGTCGTGCTACCCGACACCACCCTCGAGGTACATGATCGCGGGACCATGGTCATTGCATTGCCTGCGTTGACAACAACGGCTCTGAACGAGATCGATGTTACGACGCTCAGTGTGATCGACAGCCGGATGCGTAATGTCTGTGACGAGATGGGGAGCGTGTGTGTGCGTGCTGCCTATTCAACACTCTTTAGCGAGTGTCGGGACTTCACCACGATGCTCTTCGATCGCGACGGCCAACTCCTGTGCCAGGCGGAGAACAACCCTGCCATTATCGTTGCCGGGCTGCGCACAGTTCCCTTCGTCATCGAAGAAGTGGGCGTCGAAAACTTCGGTCCCGGTGATGTCTATGTTCACAACGACCCTTATCGCGGCGCCTGTCACATGCCCGAGCATCTCCTTCTAAAGGGTGTGTTCCACGGTGGAGAGCTTGTTGGATTCGTCGCCAATATCGCGCACATCGCCGAGATTGGAGGCATGGCCGTAGGTTCGTTCGCCGCGACGGCTACCGAAGTGTTCCAGGAGGGGCTGCGTCTCCCACCAATCAAGCTGATGGACGCTGGAGAACCCATTCGCGACCTCTGGCGCGTTATTCTCGCCAACCACCGGACACCGGACATGTCCTGGGGTGACTTCCACGCGATGCTCGCGTCCCTCACGACGGGAGAAAGGCGATTTCTCGAGTTGCTCGACGAGATCGGCGTCGACTTGTTCGAGCGCGCCACCGCCGAACTCATCGATGCATCCGAGCGATGGATGCGCAGTCAGATCTCCGCGATTCCCGACGGCATCTATTCGTTTGAGGACTACAAAGAGGACGACGGGATAACCAACAATCCGATCTGGCATCGGGTCAGTTATCATGTCGAGGGTTCTGAGGTCGTCGTGGACTACGGCGATTCGGATCAACAGTGTGGCGGCCCGATCAATCTTACCTACGTGGCGACAGCGGCTGGTGCGTGTACGGCCCTCCTACAGATGATCAGGACTCGCGACGTCCCACTGAATTGTGGGGCGTATAAGCCGATCACCGTTCTGGCGCCGCCCGGACAGGTCACAAACGTCGCGTTTCCTGGCGCATCCGTCGCCGGCAACACGGACGGCCAGCCGCTTGTGATTGACATCGGCTGGGGGGCGCTGGCCGAAGCAATGCCCGACACCGCGACGGCGTCGCATAGCGGCACCGATCCCTGCCTGATCCTCGGAGGGTTGCATCCTGAGACAAATGAGTTCTACGCGCACGTTCATCCGGAGGGTGTTGGCTGGGGAGGACGCCCGGACGGCGACGGGAATCATGCACAGGTGGTAGCTCACGCGAGCATCGCACGGATCGCGTCCGTCGAGGTCACTGAGACGCGCTATCCCTGGCTGAACCGGGCGTTCAACCTGGTGGGGGACTCGGGAGGGACCGGAAAGTTCCGCGGTGGCTGTGGGACATTTCGCGAATTCGACATCGAGGCGCCGGAGATGAGATTCAGTGCAATCATGGACCGAGCAGAGCACGGCCCCTGGGGATTGCAGGGAGGGAACGAGGGTGGTTGCCTGGAATTGCGAGTCAGACGCGCCGGTACGAGCGAGTTTCTCACTTTCCCCGAGGCCTTCGGCACGAGGAGCGCGACGAAGTTTGACAACGTCGTACTTCAGCAGGGCGACACCGTGAGATGCACCTCACCCGGTGGCGGGGGCTACGGCGCGCCGCATGAGCGAGACGTGGCGACAGTGTGTGATGACGTTGCCGACGGCTACGTCTCAGTCAACGAGGCTGAGGCCGTATTTGGGGTGGCCGTCGAGCTTGCTGACGGCTTGCTCACAGTGGATCAGCAACGCACGCACGCACTCCGCGCAGCCCTGAGTTCGGCAACGTGACTGGATAGAGAGTATGTCAAACGGACAATGGCACAACATCGACATACCGTGGTACGAGTCGAGGATTGTGAATTGTGATCGCTGCGGGCAGATGATCCCACGTCGCATCTGGGTCGTTCGTTCCAACGGTGGGGAGAAGCAATACTGCTCCGAGACCTGTGGTGAGAGGGACATCTAGATCCACATCCCTCACCGCTGTGTGATCGGAGACGAAAATGGCTGACGTATTCCCCAACGATCATATTCGCTGAGGGACCTGGAAGGGACGGTCAAGTGATTCGATTTGCAGAATATCTCTCCTCGGAGCCCGATGAATTCAGTATTCACCTCCGGCAAATTGGCGTGAGAGACGTGGTGATCGAGATGCCTACTCAGGGGCCCAACGGGGAGGCTCCATGGTCGGAACGCTCGTTACAGAGAGTTGTCGACGCGTATGCTGAAAGGGATCTTCGGGTCGAAGCAATCGAAGAAGACGACTCGCCACCACTGAATCGAACACGTCTGGGTGCCGATGGGCGTGACGAAGAGATTGAGGTCTACTGTTCGCTGATCGAGAACATGGGTAAGGTCGGCATTCCTGTGCTCTGCTACAACTGGATGGCTGTGATCGGGGTGCAACGCACCTCGCTCGCGATCAAGGGCCGGGGCGGAGCATTGGTGACCGGATTCGAGCGTGACCACGATTCCATGCTGGAGGGGACCGATGCCGGACATGTACCTGGCGAACAGCTATGGGATTCGCTTGGATACTTCTTGGATCGCGTGGTGCCGGTGGCTGAGCGCAGTGGCGTGCGGCTGGCCATGCACCCCGATGACCCCCCGTTGCCTTCGATTCGGGGTGTTGATCGAATCATGTCGAGTGTCGACGGCTTTCAACGACTAATCGACCTGAATGACAGTCCAAGCAACTCAATTGCATTGTGTCAAGGTAACTTCACCCTAATGACGGATGATCTACCCAAGACCATTCGCCACTTTGGTCATCAGGATCGAGTCGCATTCGGGCACTTCCGGGACGTGTCTGGCGACGTGGAGAACTTCGTGGAGACGTTCCACGACGACGGCAAGACCGACATGTTGGCCTGCATGCAGGCGTGGGAAGAGATCCCATTTCGCGGTGTGCTTCGGCCGGACCACGTCCCAACCTTGGCAGGCGAATCCAATGACCAGCCAATGTACGCTCGACTCGCCCGACTCTTCGCGCTCGGATACATGGTCGGACTTCGTGAATCCACAACGAGCTGACGTTCCAGTCAGCCCAGATCCTGCGCATCTGTTCTGCGTGGCCACCCCGTAGTGACCCAACGTCGCGCCACCGGCACCTGGCAACCCGGCCGGGACCCTCCCGACCCGGTCAGCGCATGGCGGTGAGGACCCGGCCGACGGTGTCGTGGCTGCGGCCCACGATCGCCTCGTAGGCGTCGGGGTCGGTGGCGCCCTCGGTGACGGTCACCATGACGCAACTGCCCGACAGGTCGCCGAGCGCCTCCCGGGCGGCGGGGTCGGCCAGCAGGGCCACCAAGCCGGCCAGGGATGCGGCGCCGGTCTCGCCGGCCACCACGGCGGAGTCGGCCAGGTCGCGCATCGCACCGCGGGCGGCGTCGTCATCCACGGAGGTGAACCAGTCCACGCCGCTGGCCAGGCGGGGCCAGGCGACCGGTGACGGCTGCCCGCAGTTCAGGCCCACCATGATCGAGCGGTGCGGGCCGGGCACGTGCGTGAGCCCTCCGGCGAGGGCCGAGGCCTGCACGCAGTTGGCGTCGCTCGGCTCGACACCCACCAGCACCGGGCGGTGCGATCCGGACCGGTAGTGCGTCACCGCTGCCGACATGAACGCTCCCACGCCCATCGGCACCACGACCAACTCGGGCTGCTCCAAGCCGCTGGCGGCGATGGCCTCGTCCACCTCGGCGAAGATGGTGGTGTAGCCCTCGATCACCTGGGCGGGAATCGTCTCGTAGCCCGGCCACGACGTGTCGGAAACCACGATGCAGCGCTCGCCGGCCTCTTCGGCCGACCGGGCCACGGCGTCGTCGTAGTCGCCCGGCACCATCGTGACCTTGGCGCCCTCCCACTCCATGGCCTCGATACGCGCCGCCGCCATGCCGGCCGGCACGAATATCTGGGCGTCGAACCCCAGCAGCCGGGCCATGAAGGCCACCGCCCGGCCGTGGTTGCCGTCGGTCGCGGTGCACAGTTGCAGCGGGCGCAGGTACGCCAGCCGAGCCGCCAGTTCGTTGATGTTGCCCCAGCGCGCCGGTGGCGCGCCGACGTGCTCGCAGATTGCCTGGTAGGTGGCCCACGAGGCACCGAGGATCTTGAACGACGGAAGACCCATGCGGCGGGTCTCGGCCTTGACCAGGAGACGCCCCACGCCCAGCCGCTCGGCCAGGTCGGGGGCGTCGAGCAGGAGTGTCGGCGAGTAGGCCGGCATGCGGCGGTGGAATCCCGCGACCTCGGGCGGCGCCGGCGGCCAGTCTCGATCCTCGCGCAGGGGATTGGGGGTGACCAGTACAGACATCACGACTCCTCGTTGAGCGTGCGGTACGGGTCCAGTTTTACCGGAATCGGCGCCGATCCGACGTCAGGGACACCGACCCGGTGCGGCTGGGGTCGAAGCCGGCATCGGTACGGCGCCATCGCCGGCTCCAGCGCTTCGCCGTGCGGGAACCGATCGGGGGCCTCGGGCGTCGTCATCGGTGATGGAAGCTCTTCTCGCCATCAGCGCCGACCGCGCGGTAACCCCGCTGAAGGTGTTGGATGATGGCGTGACCGCCGTCGACTTCGACGACTTCTACCGGGCCGAGTACGCACCCATGGTGCGGCTGGCCCGCGGCCTGGTCGACACCTCGGAGTGCGCCGAGGAGATCGCCCAGGACGCCTTCGCCAAGGTGTTCGAACGCTGGCACCGGCTGGACTCACCCGGTGGCTACCTGCGCACAGCGGTCGTCAACGGCGCCCGCAGCGAGCTGCGGAAGCGAGAGGTACGGCGCCGCGTGGGGCTGAACCATCCCCCGCAGGCGCCGGCCGAGCGGGACTACCTCGTTGACGCTCTCGACCGGCTGCCCCCGAAACGCAAGACCGCGCTGGTGCTGCGCTTCTACGCCGGCCTGTCCGAGCGGGAGGTCGCCGAGACCATGGGCGTCCGGCCGGGCACCGTCAAGAGCCTGGTGTCGCGGGGACTGGCGGAACTGCGGGAGGTGATCGAACGATGAACGACGACAGGGACCGCGCGCAGCGACCCGGCGACGAGGTGCTCGGGGCAGCCCTGGGCGAGGCCGTCGGCAGGGAGGCCGACTCCCCGGTCACACCCCCACCGGTGGCCGACATCGCCGAGCGGGCGGCCGCACGTGCCAAGGCACGACGAGTCCGCCACGGGGTGGTCGGCATCGCCGCCGCGGCCGCGCTGGTCGCGGGACTGGTGACGTGGAACACGCTGAACGGCGACGGCGGGAACGGGAACATCCAGGTGGCCACCCAGCCGACCGTGCCCCAGACGACCGGGCCCGAACAGGCCGAGCCCGCAACGGGCGAATCCGATCCGGCCGGCGAGGAGGGCGATCCGGCTGCCGCATCCGCCGCCGCTGAGGACGACCCGGCTGCCGCATTCGCCGGCGAGGAGGGCGACCCGGCTGCCGCACTCCCCGCCGCTGAGGACGATCCAGCCAGTGCCGCCGCCGCACCCACGGCAGAGGAACCCGCGGTGGCTGACCTGCAGCCCACCGATTCACCCGCAACCGAGTTGGGCGGCACAGCGGAGCCGGCCGGCTCGGGATCGACAACGCCCGATTCGAGCGTCCTCACGCCCGAGGAGTTGTCCACCGGACCCACCCTCACGTGGATCGAGGTGGACTTCGACACCAGCACAGGCCTCAGCGACATCTACCGCATCCGCTCCGTCGGCGACGGCCGCATCGTCGCCCTCGGCTGGGGTGATGCCGGCGACCAGGTCGTTGTCACGACCGACGGCACGACGTGGACAGCCATCGGCATGCCGGACGGCATCCACCCCGAGTTCCCCGACATCGCCGGGGACCGCTGGGTGGCCGGCGGACCGGACACCACCGATCCGCAGAATCGCGGTCGGGTGTTCTTCTCCGACGACCAGGGCGCGAGCTGGACCGAACTGACCATCGACGTCGTCTCCGATACCGAACCGCTGCCGTCCTACTGCATCGGGCGCTCACGAGTTTCTTCGGTGCTGGCCTCCGGCGACCGGATGGTGGCCACCGTCGAGACCCACACCGATCTCAACCTCCAGGCGTTGCTCGTGGCGTCCGGCCGGGCCCCGGACCGGGACTCGATCCTGCACTGGCGCTACACCGACAGCGCCCTCGTCGTCCATCTTGGCGAGGGCACCGACGCCGAGAGCATCGAGATCCCGTTCGACGAGTTGGGCATGGCGCCCGGTCAATCAGCACCCTGCGCGGGGCCGGACGGTCAGCACGACCAACGCGTCCACATCCTCACGAGCGACGGCGCCGGCACCGAGTCGGCGGGTCGCTACAACGGGGTCAACACCTCGGCGATCAGCACCGCCGAAGGTTTCTTCCTCACGCTGCGCACCGGCGAGGGTGCGTTGCTGCTCACCTCGCCGGACGGTCGCACGTGGACCGAGCAAGCCATCGGCGAGCAGGGCTACGTTCCCGTGACGCGCGGGCCCGGCGGCGCCGCGTGGCGCAGTTTCCGGAGCTACGACTCCTACCGAATCGAGCGCCTCGGTGCCGGCAGCGGTCCGGGAACGGCCGCCGAGTTCGGGGGCGTGCGACCCGGTCAGATCCTCACCGCGGGCCCCGCCGGCGTGGTCACCACGGCGGAGCCGATATCGCGCGCCGGCACTGGTTCCCCGTCTGAGATCCGCATCGTCAAGGACGGCTACGAGCTGCGCCTCGACCAGGCCTGGGGCGACCTGGCCCTCTGGGACCTCGCCGCGGACGTCGCCGTCTACCAGTTCGCCGCCCCCGAGATCATGTTCAGAGCCTCGCCTCCGGAGGGACTCCGCTTCGTCACCACCGACGACGGCTCCCAGACCCTGGTCTTCGAGGATCCCGACACGGGTGACGATCTCGTGGCCTTCACGACCGCTGATCTGGAGCGCAGCGCCGCGCCGTTCACCGACGGTCTCGGAGCGTTCGAGCCGCCTCCGACCTGGATCGGATGGTCGGCCGGCGGAACCGTCTGGGGCTGGCAGAGTGTCGCCGACGCCTTCGGGATCGACACCGGCGGCACGTATCCACGGGTCGAACTCGCCGTCGGCAACGACTTCGTGCTCGCACAGGTCTTCGTCGTGACCGACGGCGAGTCGGTCTCACAGTCGATCTCGACCGACGGCAGCGAATCGCAGCGGTCCGGTAGTCGCAGCCCCGAGGCCCGCTGGTTCATCGCCCCGGTGCCTTAGGCCGCCACGAATCTCCCCCATGCCCACGCTGGCCCCGCCGCACGGCGGGGCCCGCTCGCGTACCCGGAAGCCGTAACCCCCCAACACTGCAATCGCTGAAGCAGGAATTCTGTCAGCCCGATGAACCGAACGCCCCCGCCGTGCGTCGGTAAGGGTGATGGGCACATCCTCCACCGCCACCTGCGACGGAGCAGTGGCACCGACCGAAGTCTTGGATGAACGAGTGGCCGCCGACGTCTTCGCGGAGTTCTACCGGGCCGAGTACCTACCGATGGTGCGACTCGCGTTCGGGCTGGTGGACACCCCCGAGGCCGCTGAGGAGATCACGCAGGACGCCTTCGCCAAGGTGTTCGAGCGTTGGAACCGGCTCCAGAATCCGGGCGGGTACCTGCGCACGGCGGTCGTGAACGGCGCCCGCAGCGAGTTGCGCAAGCGAGAGGTGCGGCGCCGCATCCGCCCGGGTCGGCCACAAGGGGTCCCGGCGCAGCAGGACTACCTGCTGGACGCCCTCGAGCAACTGCCCACAAGGAGAAGGACCGCCTTGGTGCTGCGCTACTACGGCGATCTGTCCGAGCGGGAGATCGCCGAGACGATGGGCATCCGCCCCGGCACGGTCAAGAGCCTGCTTTCGGGCGGGCTCACGCAGCTGCGGGAGGTGATCGACAGATGAACCAGAACCGGGACACCGGCCCGCGGGCCAGCGACGAGGATCGGACTCTCGGCACCGACCTGGGCGCGGCGATCGGCAGGCGGTCGCAGTCCCTGGAGCGCGTTCCCCCCGTGGCGGGCGTCGTCGAGCGGGCGGCCATGGCGGCGAGCGCGCGGCGTCTCCGGTACACGTTGGTGGGCGTGACCGCAGCCGCGGCTCTGCTGGCCGGCGGCCTAGTGGCCCGGAACACGCTCAGCGATGACGGGGACGGGGCAGTCCGCGTCGCCACGGCACCAGCCACGAGCGCCGCGGCGCCGGTATCGCCCGGACCCGACAGCTCCCCGGCGGCCGGTCCACAGCCCCCCACGCTGCAGCCCTCGGATCCGCTGCCCGCCGGGACGGAGCAAGCAAATGCCTCCGCCGGCGAGGCCGGCCTCGACGGGTCCGAGCCGTCCGACCGAATCCCCACGGAGCCGGCGGATGATCCCGAGACGGATTCGGCCGGCTGCGAGACCCTCGCTCTCGCGGACACCATGTGCGAGTGCCCGTGCCCCAAGGCGCCTTTCGACCACTTCTTCAAGGGCCGCATCGCCAAGGACGGCTACGAACTCCGCTTCGGCGAACCCCCGGGCGGAATGACCCTGTGGGACCTCACCACCGAGGCTCCCGTCCACGAGTTGGAGGCCGAGGCATTCGAGGGTGGTCCCGTTCCCGATGGCGGCCGCCTGACGCACAACGAGAACGGCTCGGTCACCGTCGTCTTCGAACACCCCGAGACAGGCGAAGAACTCGTGACCGTCACCACCAGGAGAACGTCTTCGACCGGCCTCACGTTCGAGGGACCGTTCGAGGGTCTGCCGGATCTCTGGTTCGAGGATTTGCCGGACCTCTCGACCGAGGAACTGCTCGAGCATCTCGACAAACGGATCGAGAACCTCGACGATCAGCTGGAGGATTTCAACGATTGGTTCGAGGACTTCGTCCCGGATGTCGAGTGGTCGGCGCCCGGTCTGGGCGACCTTCTCGAACGGCTGAGGGAGGCTCCACCTGACCCGCGGCAGCCCGCCCGACCGAGCCAGGCAACTTCGACGTCCGCGTGAGCCAGACGGAGGCGACACGGCTCCTTCGCCGACGGTTCGTGGCGTAGACCTACGACCTCGATATATCCAGAGCCCATCAATTGGATATACTGGCACCGTGACGAAGCGGCTGGTCGACATCGAAGACGATCTGCTGGACGAGGTGCGGGTGTTGACGGGCGCCGCCACCATGAAAGAGGCCGTCAACGCCGCGCTGCAGGAGGTGATCGACAGCGAGTTGCGCCGCCGGCACCTGCAGCGACTCGAAGCCGGTACGGGCACCGACCTGTTCGATGACGAGGTCATGCGGGGCGCATGGCGGTAGCGCCGCTGTACCTGGCCGACAAGAGCGCCCTCGCCCGGCTCCATCACCGGCCCGTCGCCCGCCGCCTGGGTCCGCTGCTCGTCGACGGCCTGGTGGCCACCACGCCGATCATCGACCTCGAGGTCCTCTACAGCCCCCGCTCGCTCGCCGACTACGAGGAGATCCTGGCCGAGCGCGGTGCCCTACCGTCGTTCCCGCTGACACCCGAGGTGACCGACCACGCCATCGATATCCAACGCCGGCTGGCGCAACTCGGCCGGCATCGGCTGCCGCTGCCCGATCTTCTCATCGCCGCGGTCGCCGGACTCAACGACCTGGCGGTCATCCACTACGACGCCGATTACGACCGCGTCGCCGAAGTCACAGGCCAGCCCTGCGAGTGGGTCGTACCCCGAGGTTCGCTTTGAGCGCCGATGACGAAACGCACGGTTATCGGGTTCGGGCGGTCCGGTCCGGTAACTGGTGGTCCATCACGGTTCCCGAACTCCCCGGCGTGTTCTCGCAGGCCCGACGCCTCGATCAGGTGGAGGCGATGGCCCGCGAGGCGATCGCCATGATGCTGGACGTCGACACCGGCCGGATCGGGGGGATCGAGGTGGAGCGGTGGGCGGGCCGATCAGGGGGCGGCGCGCTCGGTTAGCCACTGGCGCCAACGGGGGTCGTCGCGGGCGGCTGCTGCGGCGCCGTCGGGGCCATAGAGGTACGACCAGATCGAGGTGGTGACGTGCTCGCCGTCTCCCTCCACGGCCAGGAAGGCGGTGCCGGGGGCGGGCCGGTCGAGCAACAGGGCGACCCAGCGCGGGTCCACGTCGACGACGGTGCCGGCCAGCTCGGGGGCGTCGGATGCCGTGACCTCGATGCGGTCGCCCACCGCAGGGTCGACCGGGATGCCCAGACCGCTGCTCAGGGCCGACCAGGCCGCCTCGCGGGGTCCCGCCCACAGTGCCATCGGGGTCACCGCCGTGGCGGTCCGCCCGGCGAAGTGCTCCAGGTGCAGCCGCAGGTTGAACATGAACAGGCGCCAGCCCTCGGTCATGCCGTCGAACTGGGCGTCGTCCTCGGCGCTGGTGCCGAAGCTGCCGTTGACGAGCCGCACGACGCAGGTGTCGTCGCCGCGCGGCTCCACCGTCCACTCGAACGTCAGCCCGCCGAATTCCTCGCCCCCGGCGAAGACCACACGGCGCGGTGGCTCCCAGACCGCAACCCTGCCGGGCACCTGCATCTCGGGCTCGGGCCCGAAGGAGGCCGTCCCCACGCCACCGGCACGTTCCTCGACGGTGTGCGGCACGTACCACGAGGAGATCCCCGGCCCCGTCGCCACGGCCCGCCAGACCTCTTCGGGCCGCCCCGGCACCTCAACCTCAAGTTCAATGGACCGCTGCTCATCGGACATGGTTCACCTGCTGCTCCTCTCACCCCACGCCACAGTCATTCCACCACCGCACCGTCGTACTACCACCCACCGAGTGTCATTCCGGCGAAGGCCGGAATCCATGCGGCGCGGCATCATCTCGACGCTCACCACTCGGGAGTTCACAGGTGGCGCCGGGACGAGATGACGCCCGTGTCGAAGCCGGCACGGGCCAGCCCGCCGGAGAACCTGGCGTGCTCGATCTTCAGGCAGCGGTCCATCACCACCTCCAGGCCGGCGGCCAGGCAGAGCTGGGCAGCTTCGGGGTTCCACAGGCCCAGCTGCGCCCAGAAGACCTTGGCGCCGATGGCGATGGCCTCGGCGGCGACGGCGGGCAGGTCCGCCGAGCGGCGGAACACGTCGACGATGTCGGGCACCACCGGCAGGGCCTCCAGGGTGGGGTAGACCGTCCGACCGAGGATCTCGGTCTCGCGGGGGTTCACGAGGTACACGTCGAAGTCCGTCGACGACGACAGCAGGTAGGTGACGACGAAGTTGCTGGACCGCGCCCTGTCGCCCGAGGCGCCCACGACCGCCACCGTGCGCGAGCGGCGAATGATGTCCCACCGCTCGGCGGCGCCGGGTGCGCTCCAGCCCTCGACGGGGCGACGCTCAGGCACCGGCACCGCCCGCAGCGGCGGCGAGGGCCTGGTCGAGGTCCCAGATGATGTCCTCGACGTCCTCGAGGCCGACCGAGAGCCGCACCGTGTCGGCCGTTACGCCTGTGGCAGCCAGGTCGGCCTCGGAGAGCTGCTGGTGGGTGGTGGAGGCCGGGTGGATGACGAGCGACTTGGCGTCGCCGACGTTGGCCAGGTGGGACACGAGCTGCAGTGCCTCGATGAACCTGGCTCCGGCCGCCCGGCCGCCCTCGACGCCGAACGTGAAGATGGAGCCCGGCCCCTTGGGGAGGTACCGCTGGGCCCGGGTGTGGTGAGGGTGATCGGGCAGGCCGGCCCAGCGCACCCAGGCCACCCGGTCATCGGCATCGAGCCACTTGGCGACGGCGCGGGCGTTGGCCACGTGGGCGTCCATGCGCAGCGGCAGCGTCTCGAGGCCGCCCAGCAGGAAGAAGGCGTCGAAGGGCGACAGGCAGGCGCCCACGTCGCGCATCTGCTCGGCCCGCAGCCTGGTGCAGAAGGCGTAC
Organism: bacterium; assembly: GCA_026713745.1. Lineage (GTDB taxonomy): Bacteria > Actinomycetota > Acidimicrobiia > Acidimicrobiales > CATQHL01 > VXNF01. The sequence goes on along the minus strand of JAPONU010000124.1, from coordinate 8,606 downwards.
TCACCGAAGTTGTCCCACCAGCGCAGCCCGTTGTAGCCGGCCACCGGCTCGGTGAAGCTCGGGAACCGCCCCGAGCCCCAGTCGAAGCGTCCGGCCTCGGCGACCACCCCGGCGATGGTGGTGCCGTGCCCGCACAGGAACTTCGTGGCCGAGTGCACGACGATGTCGGCGCCGAACTCCAGGGGCCGGCACAGGTACGGGGTGGCGAACGTCGAGTCCACGACGAGTGGCAGGTCGTGCGCGCGGGCGACCTCGGCGAGACCGCTCAGGTCGGCGATCTCGCCCGCCGGGTTGGCAATGATCTCGGTGAAGAGCAGCTTCGTCCGGTCGCCGATCGCAGCGGCGAAGGCGTCGGGGTCGCTGCTGCGAACAAACGTGGTGTCGATGCCGAGGCGGCGCAGCGTCACGTCGAACTGCATGTACGTGCCGCCGTACAGCCCGGCGGCCGAGACGATGTGATCGCCGGCGCCGGCCAGGGACGTGATGGCCAGGAACTGGGCGGACTGGCCGCTGGAGGTGGCCACCGCCCCGATGCCGCCCTCCAGGTTCGCCATCCGCTCCTCGAAGACGTTGACGGTGGGGTTCGAGATCCGCGTGTAGATGGATCCGTACTTCTGGAGGGCGAAGAGGTCGGCCGCATCCGCGGTGTCCTCGAAGACGAAGGCGCTGGTGTAGTAGATCGGCGTGGTCCGGGCCCCGGTCCCCGGATCGGGACGCCCGCCGGCATGCAGCGCCCGCGTCCGGAACCCCCACGCCCGATCCGCCATGGTTCGCTACCGCCCCGAGCCCGTGTTCACGACCGGGGTGGTCTGCTGCTCGCTGGTCAGCACGACGAGCAGATTGGCCACCAGCGACGCCTTGGCGTCTTGGTCGAGCTCCACCACGGACCGCTCGGTGAGCAACTCCAAGGCGTCCTCCACCATGCCGACGGCTCCCTCGACGATGGTGCGCCGGGCGGCAACCACGGCGGCGGCCTGCTGGCGGCGCAGCATGGCCTCGGCGATCTCGGTGGCGTAGGCCAGGTGGTTGAGCCGGGTCTCGATCACCTCCACACCGGCGCGGTCCAGCCGGGCCTGCACCTCGGTGTGGAGCGTGGCCGCGACCGTGTCGGGATCCGAGCGCAGCGACACCCTGTCGCCGTCGAAGTCGTCGTAGGGGTACTGCGTGCCGAGGTGGCGGATGGCGGTCTCGCTCTGCACGTACACGAAGTCCTCGAAGTCGTCCACGTCGAAGATGGCGCGGGCCGTGTCGACGACCCGCCACACCACCACGGCGGAGATCTCGATGGGGTTGCCCTCGGCGTCGTTCACCTTCGACACGCTGGTCGTGAAGTTGTGCACCCGCAGCGACACCTTGCGCGAGGCGGCGCGGGTGAACGGGTTGACCACGTACCAGCCGGCCTTGGTCACCGTGCCCCGATAGCGGCCGAACATGATGAGCACCAGCGCCTGGTTGGGCTGCACCACGTACTGCCCCGGCAACACGATGATGAACAGGATCGCCCCGACCGGGATGAGCGCGGCGAGGCCGCCCGCCACGGTGGCGCCGACGCCCCCGCCGGCAATCAGCCCAAGCCCGACCAGCGCGAGGAGCACGCCGACGATCCCCGGCAGAGTCTTCGCCGGGCGGGTCTGCACCGAGACGATGCCGGGATGTGCCAGAGGCTCTACGCCGCGATCGCCCGCGCATTCGGATGATTCGGTCATGCAAACGACGCTATCGGCAGCCGGTGCGGGAGGTGACGGATGGTGTCGGCCAGTTCCATCGGTCGGTGCGCAGAGCTGAGACTCCCCAACCTGTTGCCACCGCGAGCGAGACCTTGCCCGGAATCGCGGACCGGCGCGCACGCGGCTATCGAACTCGGCGGAGCGGCGATCGGTAGTCAGGCGCTATTCGGCGAGTTCCACAGACGCACAGTGAATCGGTTTGCCTCCGCAACAAGGTCGGGCTCAGTTCCATTGTGCATGCGCATGCCTGGAATGATCTTGTGCCGCACCCCCATACCTCGAGCATCGACATATCCGTAGTCGCGCATGATGTTGACGAGCGTTTGGTTGCGCGCGTAGCGAAAGCCCGACCTCATTCCGTCCACCGTGACCGTATTGGGCAATCCTCCGGGACTCTGAATCTCGAGGCGATCGGCGTAGAGAGCCAGCATGATGTCCGTACCGCCGATGCTGTAGTCACGATGGACGAGCGCGTTGACGACGACTTCCCGAACCACAGATTCCGGATACTCCCAGCTGTCACGGCGTCGAGCACCTTGGAGATGGCTGGTGGGCGTCGTGTTCCGACGGATAAAGTCCCACGCCCTCTCGACCAGCCCAGATTCGACAAGCGATCCGCCCGCGGCTCTTAGCGGTACCATGGGTCCTCGCAGGTCCTCGTCGGCTCGTGTCGCATAGTCGGGTTCGGCCCCCGTATAGCAGATAGCACGAATTCCCGACTGCGGAACGTATTTCTGCGGGCTTTTGCCGAACAGCAGGAGACCATCGATCGTGGCAACGACCTGGCCTGCCGAGAACGTCATCAGCTCGATATTCTGCAACAGCGTTTCCCAACCATCGAGATCAGCGTCTGGCGGTGTGGCGTCATCTCCGAGTCCGATCAGATAATCGCGCAGTCGGCGAGAGTCAAAAGCATCGAGAGCGGCACCCGACACGGGTTTCAAGCCGTATTGCAAATGCCCTGAAGCCTGATACATCCTCTGGAGTTCCTCGCGACTTGCCTCCCGGGATGTGTTGCCGACACGGATGTAATAGGTCTTGCGGCCATTATGAAAGCACGCATAAGGCTTCGCTGCACCTCGCGTAACGCTCACAGCAAGAACGTCTCGACCGGGCTCGATATCCCTCGTCCACGACACCAGAGGAATAATTTGTGGTTCGACCTTAGCCCGGCCCACCTCCATCACCCATTCCACAAGGCGATCACGGTAGGTGCCACGAATGCTTCCATCATCGTCAACGCCAAGCAGAACGGTTCCACCTTCAAGGTTCAGGAATGCCACAAGCGCCTTAGCTAAAACGTGGTTCTCGATGCCGTCCCGCTTGAATTCCAGCCGCGAGTCCTCACCGTTACGAATCAGCTCGAGGAGTTCAGTCTTGTTCATCGACCTCGTTACCCCTAGACGTGGGATCTGCTCACCGGTCAGCTCAGAACCCGTATTTCAACCGTCTGGTCTCGAAGGCTTCTTTTCCGCCTTCAAGTAGCTCTTCGACCAACTCCCGCACCGTTTGCGAATCGATCGAACCCATGTGTTCACGTGCAATTCTCGCTGTTCCGCTATCCGCTTCCCCTGTCGCTGTCAGCCCAAGGATCAGCTCAGCATCGCCAAGTACCGGAATATTAGCATTGTGGGTCGAAAAGATGAACTGCCGCTTTCCCTTCTCGGCGCGTATCCTGGGAATCACGCCCTCGGTTATAAAGCGATTGTCGAGATCGTCTTCGGGCTGATCCACGATCAGAGGAGCCTCAGAGTCCAAGAGCAACAGCAACAGGACGGCGGTAGCTTTTTGACCCACCGACAGGTCTTCGAGGGCACGCCATAACGGAGGATCACCAACCGAAGCCGTATTGAGTTGGATTGCGGTTGTGGCTGGCAACTCCAACTCCTCAATAAGCATCAGAGTCTCTTCCGACGCCTTGGCAAGGCTCTGTGATTGGGCAGGCGGGGCATTGTAGGCGTTCTGAACTGCATCAGATCCTCTCCGACAACTATCAGCAAACGTTGACAGCGAGAAGTCACTCGCCCTCTTCAAGCAGGCAATTGCCTCGGAAAGTCTGCCGCTGATCCGTTCTCGAAGGAGTTCGGCCAATGGCTCACGATTTCCAGCAGCGGTCACCTCCACCTGAACATGGTTACGAAGCGCCTTGCTAACCTTCCTTGCAGCGCGATCCAGAAGACGAAACTCCTCTGCCTTGACGTCCTCCCACTCAACAAGGAATGCGTGACGACGCTCCAAGTGATCCTTCTCCAACCGCCGGAGGAGTGACCTACGTTCTCGTAGCGGGCGTAGTTCCTCAATGCGGCTCTGCAGTTGAATAAACTCCTCCGCGTTTACCGCTTCCCTCTCGAGTCGGCGCAGCGTCTTCTGATAGTCGGCTTGGACATCGCGTTCGCGTAACTCCCAGCGGGAGCGAACGTCGGCAATGTTCTCGTCCGCTCGTGCCAAGGCTTCCTCCAGATCGCGCACTACCTTGCCAATGTCACGATTCAACCGTTCGAGAACGTCATCCAAGCCCGAAAGAATCTCCTTGCCTGGCAGGTCGGCCAAGGCTTTTGGCGACAAGAACACGCGGTCGATCGGCACATCTCGACGGAGACCATCCAGATGCTCGCGGAACGACGCCAGGCGCTCCGGCACTGCCTCAATCACTCGCTCCTCACGAACAAGTAGCGTGCGCTCCCGGAGAAGCTCTTCCAATCCCGCCTCCCGGAAGCGCTCCAGGGTTTCCTCCAGGCCAGGCAACGTATCCAGTCTCTCCTCGATCTGGCCGAGTTCGATCCGCACGTCCAAGATGTCTCGCCGAGTCTTGCTGAGGTTCTGCTTCAGGTCGGTCTTTCGTCGAGACAGGGACTCATCAGGCTTCGCGAAGCGGTCGAGAAGACGGGTCCGCTTCTCTGGACTCCTCGTTAGTTCGGAGATTTCGTGCTGCCCATAGACCTCCACTCCAGGGAGTATCTCGACCGGACGGAGGTTCGAGACCTGTCCTTTCTCGTCGCGGACCACAGGTTGATTCGGAACGATTCGCTCGATCAAATACTCGCGTGGCGCCGGACGATGGCAGCGCGCGCGAACGGAGATCTTCGTGCCGCTGCGAAGTACTTGCTGTACGATGCCCTTATGGGCTTGGCGCGCCTGCTCACCGACCGGATCTAGGTCCAAGGCGTAGCGGAGGCTCTCGATGATCGTGGACTTTCCGGTGCCACGACCGCCGATGAGGACGTTGAGATTCGGATTCAGGCGTACTTCTGCACCATCGAGGAATCCGCCCTCCCAGGCGACGCTCAATAGTTCGGCGTGCTGCTCCGACTCTGGAGTACCGTCTCGGGAATTGAGGCGAATGCGCGATTCCGGGTCCATGAACGCCTGACGTAAGCCCTCGATACTGACTTCGGACATCTTGATCCAGCAGGTGGCAGATGGATCACTTAGATTCTCAGGCTTGTGGACATCCCGGGCATTGACGGCAGCAATTGCAAGATTTTCGCCAGCAGGATGGTCTCGCCTATAGTCCGGATTCTTGTTGACGACTATCTGGCGGACTTCGGGAGGAAGATCTCCGACGGATCCCGGAATCTGGATCGCCAAGAGGTGCTCGCTGCGCCAAACCTTGATCCGCGCTTGTCCCGTGAGAATCTTGAAGAGGCCCTTGTCGCCCGTCACATGTGCGGCAATCGGAAGACCTCCTTTTACTCGGACCGATGCCAGCACTTCATCCAGAGTCTTGTTCGACAAGTCCGAGGACGGGGCTACCTGATCAATACCGAAGGCGCCAAGGTACCGGCCAAGCGTTTGCTCATCGGTATCAGGCGGATAGATGCAGAGAACGTGGATTCCCTCGGAAGACGAGAGTTCGAACCCGGGAAAGATGGTGATCTTCTGGCCTGCGGCGGCATCGCGAAACAACTCGACGCAACCGACGTCGTTGTGGTCGGTAATGGCGAGAACCGAGACTCCGGCCTCGAGCGCCTTAGCAACCATGACCTCGGCGTAAGATCGTGCGTCACCCTCCGTCGTCTGACCTCGGAACGTACTCGCATAGTGGTGGGGGTTGACCTGCAGCGCACAACGACGAAATACAGCACCAGTGGGCTCAAGTTCGCTCAAATTCTCTCTCCATCCGGCCCGGATTGGCGGTCAATTCCTCCCGACAGTCCTACCTCGCTGCGCTGCTGGCGACGGCGCCGAGCCAGATATTCTTGCCGATGGCAGCGAGGTTGGCTTTCTGCAGATCGTAGCCGGGCATGAGCCGGCCGAGGGTCGCCCAGAACTCGGGGGTGTGGTTGGTCTCGCGGAGATGGGCGAGTTCGTGGACGAGGACGTAGTCGATGAGGCTGGGCGGGAGTTGCAGCGTGGCCCAGTGGACGTTGATGCGCTGTGGGCCGTCGCTGGGCCGGGCTGAGCCCCAGCGGAAGCCGAGATCGCGGACGGCGACGGCCACGGCGTCCTCACCCAGGCGGGCCGCCCAGGGGCGGATCCGGCGCCGGAGCCAGTGACCGCCGACGTCGATGTACCAGCGGCGCATCGCGGCGGCGCTCCGGTCGGCCTCCGCGGCAGCCAGATGGAAACGGCCTCGCTCAAGGCGGACAGGGGGCGGGTCCGCCGCGCGCGCCGAATCGGGGCGGGCCTGTTGGACGGAGCGACCCTGGTTGAGGCGGACGCCAGGCGTGTCGGCGGTGAGAGAAAGCCGGTAGCTTCGGCCGAGGTACGCGAACCCCTCGCCCTCGACGAACTGCTTCACGATCGGCGGGCCGGTCAGAGCGTCCTTCTCGGCCAGCTTGCGGTACACCCAGCGGCGCTTGGCGGTCACGAACTGCGTGGCACGTTCGACCGTCACGTCCGGCGGTGCCTTCAGGACCAGTGCGGCGTCGCGCTCGACGACGATCTCGATGGTCGTACGGTTGCTGAGGGGCGCGACTGTGAGTACGAGGTCGCCGACCACCAGCGCCGGGAGTTCATGGATCGGGGTCGCAGTGGCGGCAGCCGTGTCATCCGCGGCGATAGCAGCACCCGTCACGTCGATAGCCGAGGCGACAGCAGTGGCAGTCATCGCAACCTGTCCTGGTTGGCCTTGGCGAGGGCGACCAGTTCGACGGCCAACTCGTCGAGGCTCTCGTAGGCGAACAGGTCGCTCTCGTCGAGTGTCCGCTTGATGGCCTTGCGCAGGTCGTCCTGCTTGGTGGCGTTGTCCCAGAAACCGACGGCGCCGATGATCCGGCGGATCTCCCCGACGAGTCCCCGGGTGAGCGCCACGAGCCGCTCGGGGGTGTCGGGCCCGGAGCCAGCGACCTTCTCGGCCATCTGGTTGTAGAAGGGCAGCTCGGTGGTCGGCTCCAGCCCGGTGTCGTCCTCGTCGGTGCGCCCGGCGTTGATGTCGGCGATCAGCTCCTCGAACTCGAGGGCGATCTGCTCCCACCGCTCCTCCAGCCGTTCGAGGATCTCGTCGATCCGCTCCGAGAGCCGTCCGTAGTAGACGGGGTCCTCGTCGAGGTGCTCGCGGATGTGGTGACGCACGGCGTGTTCCATCTCCGACGCCCTGGCCCGGGCGGCGCCGATCCCGGCGACGTGGGCGCCGAATGCGGGGTCGGTGATCCGCACGGGGGGAATCCGCCGGCTCAGGTCGAGGACCGTCATGTGCTGATCGATCAGCCGGCGGACCTTCTCGGAGTACTTGCGCGGGTCGAAGTCGCCGTCGGGAGTGTCGCGGTAGCGCCGCCGGGTGAGGATCTGGATCTCGCCGAACAGGTTGGCGTCGGCCACGAACCGCAGCGCCTCGGGCCGGGTTAACACGGTGTCGAAGGTGGTGAGGAACGTGCGCAGCGCAACGTCGAAGCCGGCCCGGAGGCGTTCGTCGGCGAGCAGCTGAACGCAGGTTTCGAGGGCCTCGACGGTCGCCGCCGGCTCGACGCCGCGCTGCACGAAGATCTGCCGGACCCGCTGGCGTTGCGGTTCGAGCTTCTCGATCTCGGCGGTGAGCGGGCGGAGCGCCCCGTCGGCGTCGGGGTCGATCTCGCCGTCGGCGTTCGTGTACACGGTGAGGGCGGCGGTGAGCTGCGACGATACGCTGTGGTAGTCGACCACCAGGCCGTAGGACTTCTTCAGCGCGGTCCGGTTGACGCGGGCGACGGCTTGGAGCAGTTCGGCCTCCTGGATCAGCCGGTCGAGATACAGGGCCTGGGCCTGCGGCGCGTCGAACCCGGTGAGAAGCATCGACTGCACGATCAGCAGTGCCAGCGGGCTGCGGTCCTCGCCGGCGGGCCCGAGCGGGAGCTTGAAGCCGTCGATGCGCCCCTGCTGGCGCCCCTTGTCGGTCCAGGGGGCGTAGTGCGCCGGATCATTGTGCTCGCCGGAGATGACCGGGGCGAACTCGAGGCCACCGATGAGGTCCACCTGGCCGGCGGCGGCGCGCATGAACGATCCGTCGGCGTCGAGCGAGTCGCCGGGCCGCTCGAGCAGGTCATCCCGCCGCCGGTCGAGTTCGGCCACCAACTCGTCACGCGCCCCGTTCAGCGCCGCGTGGTACCGCAGGCACGCCTCCCGGCTGGTGGCGACAATCATGCCCTTGAAGCCGTCGGGCATCACCGTGTCGATGTAGTGCCGGAGGATGTCCCGAGCCTTGGCGGCGATCAGCTCCGGCGCTGCGAGCACATCCTTGGCGGTGGCGTACTTACGCTGCAGAGTTTCCCGCTGACCCTCGCTGAGGTCGGCGAACCACCGGTAGAAGAGGTCGTCCATCCTCGAGGCGCCCCGCACGGCGGCCTCGGTCGTGCGCCCCTCGTAGAGGATCGGCACCGTCGAGCCATCGGCCTCGGACTCGGTGAGCGTGTACCGGTCGAGGTAGCCGCCGAAGATCTCCAGCGTCCTCTTCCGCTCGCCCAT
>JAPONU010000123.1 GCA_026713745.1 bacterium | reverse complement strand
GTGATCGGGATGTTCACCCAGCCGGGTGTGGTCTTCATGGGGCCCTGGCAGCCGATGTGCTGCGACCACACCGGGAATCCCATGTCGCGGATGGCGTCGACGTCGCGCACCGCCCCGTCGGTGATGAGCCCCACCCCGCCGCGGGCCACCGTCGAGGTGGCCATCAACTCCCCGAACAGGGCGTTGGTGGAGGGCGCGGTGCTGGCGACCACCAGCACGTCACCCGGCGCCAGGAGCGCGATGGCGGCATGGATCATGATGTTGTCGCCGGGGTGCACCAGCACGGTTACCGCCGAGCCGGCGATGCGAGCGCCCTGCTGGACGGGCCGGATATGGGCGCCGGCGAAGCCGAACCGGCCCAGGGCTTCGTGCACGGTGGAGGTGTCGACCTCACCGAACCCCTCGAGCAGCTCTCTGGGGGCACGCTCCACGTTGCGCACCACGACGTTGGGGTTCATGGTCGGATCCTTCCCCCGGAGAGGGCTTCGATGGCGCCGGTCCGGATCGGCGGAGTCTGGATTCCGGCCGCTGCCGGAATGACGGGGCGTGAACCGCGCATTGCGGGAAGCCTCCTAGGGGCGCACGCCGGCGTCGGCCAGGAACGCCAGGGTGCGCTCCAGGGCCTGCGCTGCGGCGGTGGGGTGGTAGGAGTCGCGGGCGTCGCAGTTGAATCCGTGGTCGGCGCCCGGGTACACGTGCACCGGCACCGTGGGGTGCGCCTTGGCGATCTCCTCCACGTCGCTGAGGGGGATCATGTAGTCCACCTCGCCGAACAGCAGCAGCACCGGCGCCTGCGGGGCACGGTCGGTGAACTGGATGATCTGCCCGCCGTAGTAGCCCACGGCGGCGGCCACCGGCAGGGAGTGCGCCGCCAGCCAGGCCAGGCTGCCGCCGTAGCAGTAGCCGACCACGCCGACCGGTCCGTTTCCGGACAGGTACTCGACCGCGGCGCCCACGTCGCGCACCGTGTCGTCCCAGTCGATGGCGGCGCGCATCGCCCTGCCCTGGGGCACGGTGTCGGCGGTGTAGCCCAGTTCAACCCCCCGCTCGAGCCGGTCGAACAGTGCCGGTGCGACCGCCCGGAAGCCGAGGGCCCCGTAGCGGTCGGTGACGTCGCGGATGTGGGCGTTCACCCCGAAGATCTCCTGGATGATCACGATGCCCGCGGCGGCGTCCGGCGGGCCGGCCTCGTAGGCGTCGAGTACGTGGCCGTCGGCGGCGGTGAGTTGGATCATCGTTGCTTCCTCGTGCTTGTCGGGGTGGTCGGGGTGGTCGTCGGGTGGCGGCCGCCGACGCGGGCCGGGTCCGCCAGCAGGTCGGTCAGTACTTGTAGTGGTCGGGCTTGTAGGGACCGTCCGGCGATACGCCGAGGTAGTCGGCCTGGCCGTCGCTGAGGCGGCTGAGCCGGATGCCGAGGGCGTCGAGGTGCAGCCTGGCCACCTCCTCGTCGAGATGCTTCGGCAGCGTCACCACGTCGGGACGCCCAGCTTCGTCGCGGTAGCGCTCGGCGTTGCGGTGCAGTTCCATCTGGGCGAGCACCTGGTTCGTGAAGCTGAAGGACATCACGAAACTGGGATGGCCGGTGGCGTTTCCCAGGTTCAGCAGGCGCCCCTCCGAGAGCAGGATCACCGAGTGGCCGTCGGGGAAGACGTACTCGTCCACCTGGTCCTTGATGTGCACCCGCTGGACGTCGGAGAGCCGGTCGAGGCCCGCCACGTCCACCTCGTTGTCGAAGTGGCCGATGTTGCCGACGATGGCCTGGTGCTTCATCCGCCCCATGTGCTCGGCGGAAATGACGTCGCGGCAGCCGGTGGCGGTAATGAAGATGTCCGCGGTGCTCATGACGTCCTCGAGCCGGCACACCTCGTGGCCCTCCATGGCGGCCTGCAGCGCGCAGATCGGGTCGACCTCGATCACGACCACGCGCGCACCCTGGCCCGCCAGCGCGGCGGCGCAGCCCTTGCCCACGTCGCCGTAGCCGCAGACCACCGCCAGCTTGCCGCCCAGCATCACGTCGGTGGCCCGCTTGATCCCGTCGATGAGAGAGTGGCGGCACCCGTAGAGGTTGTCGAACTTGGACTTGGTGACCGAGTCGTTCACGTTGATGGCCGGGAACAGCAGCGTGCCGTCGCGCTGCATCCGGTACAGGCGGTGCACTCCCGTGGTGGTCTCCTCGCTGACGCCCCGCACACCGGCGGCCGCACGCTGCCACACCTGCGGATCCTCGCTCAACACGCGGCGCAGCGTGTCGAGAACCACCCGCCACTCGGCGCTCGCATCCGCCGCGGGCCCCGGCACCGCGCCGGCCTGCTCGCAGGCCAGACCCTCGTGCAGCAGCATGGTGGCATCGCCGCCGTCGTCGAGGACGAGCGTCGGGCCCCCGCCGCCGGGCCAGCGCAGCACCTGCTCACAGCAGCGCCAGTACTCCTCCAGCGTCTCGCCCTTCCAGGCGAAGACCGGCACGCCGCGAGGGTCCTCCGCGGTGCCCTCGGGCCCCACCGCGGTGGCCGCGGCGGCGTGATCCTGGGTGGAGAAGATGTTGCACGACGCCCAACGCACCTCGGCGCCCAGCTCGCAGAGGGTCTCGATGAGCACCGCCGTCTGCACCGTCATGTGCAGAGAGCCGGCGATGCGGGCGCCCGCCAGGGGTTTCGCATCGCTGTGGCGGGCCCGGAGCGCCATGAGCCCCGGCATCTCGTGCTCGGCCAGCTGGATCTCCTTGCGCCCGAACGGCGCCAACGACAGGTCGGCGACCGCGAAGTCGCCGTCGGCGAGGCTCACGCTCCCTCTCCTCCCGTTCCGCTGAGGGCCTCCTTCAGCTCGGCGATGGCGGGGATCGGGCCGGGATCCATTCCTCGCAGCGCGGCCAGGTGCAGCGACACGTAGTCGCCGAACAGCATCAGGTCCATGATCTGCGCGATCGGACCTTCACCGCCGGCGCGCACCTCGTAGACCTCTCGCACCGCGTCCGTGAGGTGGTCGTCGAGGAAGTCGAAAGTGGCCGCCACCTGCGGCGGCTCGAAGTCGTGGCGGAGCTGCACGGCGCTGAAGGACGGCGCGGTGAGCTCGTCGAAGCTGCCCCAGCCGGCGATCTCGTTGTGGGTCATCTCCGGCAGGCCTGCGCTGAAGGCCGGCGTCTTGGCGTTCTCGTTGAACTGCGCCTTCCAGCGCCGGGCCGCCACCTCCCCGATCCCACCCGGTCCGTAGACGACGGGGATAGTCCCGGAGATCTCCCGGGCCAGCCGCAGCGCCGGGTTGGCTGACTCGGAGAGCTGGCTCCGCCGCAGGCGCAATTGCTCCGCCGCCCGTGCCAGCCACTCGCTGGCACCCGGGAAGAACCCCAGGTCCTCCAGCAACGCCAGCACCGGGGCGGCCATGGCGGCGAGACCCGCTCGCGGCATGGGGATGGTGGGGTCCACCGGCAGCACCGGCGCCCCCCATGACCCGGCCAGGGCCTGGAGGCGACCTCCGGTGCACACGGCGACCATCTGCCCGCCCCGCTCGGCTGCGATGCTCGCGGCCGACAGCGTCTCCTCGGTCTCCCCGGAGAACGACACGGCCAGCACGAGCGTGCGCCGGTCGACGTAGCTGGGGGGGACGTAGTTCTTCACGACCACCACCGGCAGGGACATGAACGGACCCGCCGTCACGGCCAGGAAGTCCCCCACCATGCCGCTGCCGCCCATGCCCAGCACCAGCACGCTGGTGATGACGTCCGGGTCGGCGATCCCGGCCGCCAGCCCGCTGTCGGCGACGGCCTCCACCCCGGTGGCGATCTGCTCGGGCATCGACGCCGTGGCGGCGAACATGCCGAGCGTGTCGAGAGGTGCCGAGGAGTTCATGGCGTGAAGTTCTCCTCGATGCCCGCCTCGGCGGCGCAATCCATCACCCGCTCGTGCTCGCCGGGATCCAGCGCGGTCGCCTCGTCGATGAGCATGATCGGGATCCCGTCGTCGATGTCGTAGCGCCGCCGCAGCCGCGGATTGTAGAGGAACCCCTCTGCCTCGAAGTACAGCAAGGGGCCCTTGTCCTCGGGACAGGCCAGGATTTCCACCAGTCGGGGATCGAGCACCATCGGTCAACCTCGGTCTGCTCTGTGCACCGGCCGTAGCGCCCCGGCCGCAAGGCGACAGCCTACGCCCCGCGCCACGGCGCCCGTCCGGGTCGGACCGAGCGAAGGCCGCTCGCGGCGCTGGCACCGCCTACTTCCGGTGGCGGTTCGGCATGGTCAGCCGAGGCTCGGGCCCCCGTCGGCGGGGTCGAGTGGTGTGCCGTCGGGCGTGAGCGTCCAGCCCTCCTCGGCGGACTGGTCCTGCACGTACCGGCGCGCCTCAGGATGGGCGTACTCGATGACGCCCCGCCCGGTGGGCCTGACGAATCCCTTGACGATGAGCCGGTGACGGTACGACGCCACATGACCGGGGGCGGCGTCCCACCGCTGCGCGATGTCGGACACATGACTCCTGAGGGGATCGTGGAGCATGCAGACCAGCAGCCGCTTGTCGATCGGCGACAGATCTCGCCAGATCGGTCCGTAGATCCTCGGGCCCATGTCCTGGCGCGATTCGGCCAGTCCGGCTCGCACCTCGGCGAGCGTCATCCCTGCGGAAGGGTCCGACGCCGCTCGCCAGACGTCGTAGCCGACGGTCTGGAGCATGTACGGGTGCCCCGCCGCCGCGCCGAGCATCGCCTCGAGGCCGTCGGGGACGATCGTTGCTCCGGCCGCTTCGATCGGTGCGGCCAGCGCACGCCGGGATTCCGAGCGGGTCAGCGGCCCGATCTCGTATTGCTCGCAGCGGTGCAGGAACGTGCTCCTGCGACCCGACAGGAGCGTGCTCCTCGTTTCCGCAAGGCCCGCGCCGAGGAATACGATCGGCAGGCGGTTGCGGCTGCTCTCATGCTGGAAGATGGCCCCGAACTGCCGGAATTCGTCGAGGCTCGCATCCTGCAGTTCGTCGATGGTCACCAGCAGGCCGGTCTGCCGGTCGAGCGCGTGGCGTCCGATGGTGGCCAGCGTCTGGCGCAGATCAGCGTCCTGCGCGGGCGCCGGCGTGCGTTCGGTGCTCGCGCCGAACCCGAGTGCCGTCACCGCCGAGAGCCGCGTGGTGGCCCGGGGTGGATCACCATGCAGAATCCGGTCCCGCAGTTCGGCCGACTGCGATAGGAGATCTTCCAGGAGTCCCCCACCGGCGCGAGCGGTCACGGCGAGTGCGAGCCAGCCCCTGTCGACAAAGTCGTCGCACACAACCTGCAGCAACGTCGTCTTGCCCATCCCGCGAGTGCCGAGCAGGAGAGATGCGCAACTCGGGCTGTTGAAATCCCCGTCGGCGACGAGGGACATGTCTCGGAGAACCTCACGGCGCCCCGCGACAACGGGCGGCACAGCGCCGAACCGCGGCGAGAACGGGTTGCCCGTGGCCATAGAACCTCCTACGAGGTGGCGCGCGCCACCCGCAGGCCAGTGTACAGAGCCCGCCGCCTCTTGTGTTGTGCGTCTGTTTCTCTAGGAAGCCTTTGGACACTGAGTTATCGACACATGATTTGTTAGTTGTGTTGCGCGCCGCTCAACGCCACCGGAGCCGCCGTGCAGGGTGGCGTGGTTGGTGCGCAGACCTCACGCTCGATTCGAACCGGAGGAGCTTGCGCTGACCGCGCCGGCCGGCACGTCGGTCTGACCGTCCCCGTTGTAGCCCCAGCACACCACCGCGGCGTCGTCGCGCAACCCGCACGTGAACGTCAACGAACCGTCCGCCGAGTTCACGGTGAAGTTCCCGCCGGAAACGGCCTCGACGGTCACCGACGCCGCGCCGCAGCTCGCGGTACACCGTGGACCGGTGCCGCTCCAAGCGGCGCGCGATCTCCTCGACACTCACACCCGCCGCGCGCATCTCCTCGATCCGCACGCGCTCGAGGGCACTGACTCGTTGTGCCATGCTGGACACCTCCATCGGTTGGTTGCGGTTGCTTCCAATCGGCCATCATGGCCGACCAGTCGCAACCACCGGTGGAGTTCGCCGCCCCTTGTCCTCGGGACAGGCCAGGATTTCCACCAGTCGAGGATCGTGCACCATCGGTCCACCTCGGTCGACTCCGCACGCCGGCCGGAGCGCCCCGGCCGCAAACCAACAACCTCCGCCCCGCGCCACGGCGCGGGATCAGGCGGCTGCGGGCTGCTCCATGCGTGGACGGTGAGGGCTTGACGCCGGTCGCGGCCGGACCGGTGGATCAGGTAGTCCCGGTCGCACGAGATCGCGGCGGGCGCCGCTGTCGGCGCCGCCGGCGGCGACCGTCAGAATCCTGGCTGACAGTCCCGAGTCTTGAACCCGAGTTGCTGCACGGTGAGGTCCGCGGTGAGGCTGTCGAGGGTGCGATCTCCACAACGCGTCGCGAGTGGCTTGTAAACTGCACTATGAATCATCTCCAAATTGCATTACGCTAGACTTGTATAGTGCATTGCGCGGCGCAGCAGCAATCAGTGGCCTCGCCTGCGGTGGTCACGTGAGCCGGCATGCCGGAGTCGGGGGCGAGTTCGGCGTGAGCGGGCCGTTGGAGCGGCCAGGGCCGCTGACGATGCCCGGCTACCGGCCACGCCTCGCCGAGAGCGACATCGCGCGTGCGCTCGACCGGGTCGGTGCGGTCCTCATCGATGGCGCGCGAGCCTGCGGCAAGACCTGGACCGCTCGCAGGTTCGCCCGAAGCGAGGCCCGTCTCGACGACCGGGGGACCATGCTGCTCGCCGAGACCGCACCCGAGGCGGTGTTGGCCGGAGGCGTCCCCAGACTGCTCGACGAATGGCAGCACGCCCCGACGCTGTGGAACAGCGTCCGGCGCGAGTGCGACGACCGGGCCAGGCCGGGCCAGTTCATCTTGACCGGCTCGGCCAAGCCGGCCGACGACATCACCAGACACTCCGGGATGGGACGCATAGCACGGGTGCGAATGCGCCCCATGTCGCTGTTCGAGTCGGGTCACTCCGGCGGCGAGGTCTCCCTCGGCGCGCTGTTCGATGGCCGGACCGCGGCCGCGTTGCCCCGCTCGGACGCAACGCTGACCGACGTTGCCGCCTACATCTGCGCCGGCGGCTGGCCTGCCAACCTCGGCGCGCCCGCGGCCGACGCAGGGCGCACGATCGGCGACTACGTCAACGAGGCGGCCCGCGTGGAGGTGTCCGGCGCGGTCGGCGTCCGCCACCAGCCCGAGGCACTGCTGCGGCTGATGCGCTCGGTCGCCCGCAACGTATCGACCGAGGCCAACGTCACCCGCCTCGCGGCCGACACCGGCGGGCAGACTCCGCTGGCTCGCGGCACCGCGACCGCCTACCTGCGGGCCCTCGAGCGCATCTTCGTGGTGGAGACCCAGCCCGCGTGGTCGGTGCAGATGCGGTCCCGGGCAACATTGCGCAAGACGCCCAAGATCCACTTCGTGGACCCGTCGCTGGCCGCCTCGGCGCTGCGGGCGACGCCCCGGCGCCTGCTGACGGACCCCGAGACGCTGGGCCTGCTGTTCGAGTCCCTGGTGGTGCGCGATCTGCGCGTCTACAGCCAGGCCGAGACCGGCTCGGTGTACCACTACCGAGACAACGTCGGGCTGGAGGCCGACGCCATCGTGGAACGCAACGACGGAGCATGGCTCGCGGTGGAGGTCAAACTCAGCCCCTCGCCCCAGTCGGTGGACACCGCCGCGGCGTCGCTGCTGCGGCTTCGAGACAAGGTGGCCCAACGGCGCGCCGACGATCTGGCGGCGCTGCTGGTCGTCACCTCCACGGGCGCCGCCTACCGCCGCCCCGACGGCGTCCAAGTCGCACCCATCACCGCCCTCGGCCCCTAACGGCACCCCCGCTCGGGCGGATGACACGTGTGAACGGGCCGGACGGGGTCCGAGCGAGCCGTGCAACGTCGTGGTGTCATGGAAATCCCCCAGCCGCTCCCCGTACACCTCAGGGAGATGCGGGGCTCCTCGCGGGCCAAGTTGCCCCAACACGCCGCCTCGCCGTCCGGGCGCAGACCGCACGACTCGGCACTGGTCGGCCTCCTCAAGAGCCCCGAGAGTTCGGCGGCGACGGTGACCGCCTCCGGCAAGCCGCCAGCGGCGACACCGCGGGCGACCTGCGTGTGGTCCGTATCGCTCGAACCCGCAGCCCGCCGCGGCCAACACCGCCACCGCGACCGGTCCCGCGCGTCGCAGCACCTGCCGCCACGTCATCCGGTCCCGATCGACACCCTCAACCCTCATTCCCGAGCGAGCCCAAGCAGGTCAGGCCCTCGATGTCCACGGTCTAATCGAGCGCCACATGGACCGCGTCATCAGACACTGCAGGTGCGACGTG
>JAPONU010000122.1 GCA_026713745.1 bacterium | reverse complement strand
CCGAGCCGGAACCGCCGGGGAGCCCGTGCCCGGGGCCGGCGGCGACGGAGCCGGAACCGCCGAAACCGGGACCGCGGTCCGGGCCGGCAGCGGGGGCCGGGTGATCCTGGCGCCCACCGCCAAGCGGGTCGACGCCACCGAACGCCGCATCTCCGTCGACCACGCCATTATGCGCTACGAGGTGCACATGGCCGCCGTCGGCGAACCCATGACCCCCCACCTCGAAGCCACCCTCCACCGCGTCGACTGAGCCCGGGCCCGGCGCCCTGGATTCCGGCCTCCGCCGGAACGACGGGATGGGTCGAAATGACTGGCTGGGCCAGAATGGCGAATCAAACCGGGATGGCGAGCTGGGCCGGAATGACGGGATCGGCCGACCCTCGCCCCGCCCGGGCACAGCCACGCCAGTCCCGTAGCCACGGGCGGTAGATCAGGACTCCGGCATCGACCGGCGAAGGAAGTCGTCGAACAGCGGGACGGTGAACGCGGTGTCACCGTGCGCCGGGCTATAGATCATCCCCTTGGAGATGAGATTTGCCCGGCGGGGCGCAACCGACTCGCTCTTGACGCCCAGCTGCGCGGCGATGTCGCCCGACCGGTGCGGACCTGGCCCCAACTCGGCCATCGCCCGGAGATACTCGCTCTCTTTGGGAGTCAATCGGTCCAGCCGAACACGGAAGAAGTTGTTGTCGAGAGCCGCGATGACTCCCGCGCGCACCGAGCGCACGTCCCCACCGGAAATCGGGCTGGCGGGCGAGCCGTTCCATACGTGGGATCCCCACTCCTGAAGGAAGTACGGATACCCGCGGGACTCCTCGACGATCAGGTCGATCGCCGCCGTCTCGAACTCGACCCCCTTGTCCCGTGCCGGGCGTACGATCGCCTCGGCTGCGTCGGATGCGACCAGCGAATCGACCACGGGGAACTCGAAGAGACGCTCGGAGTACG
The DNA here is from genome assembly GCA_026713745.1 of bacterium. Classification (GTDB taxonomy): domain Bacteria; phylum Actinomycetota; class Acidimicrobiia; order Acidimicrobiales; family CATQHL01; genus VXNF01. The sequence goes on along the minus strand of JAPONU010000122.1, from coordinate 6,600 downwards.
ATTTCGCCTCGCCGACGAGGCGTGGCAGCTGCGGAAGCCCGGCTCCGACCAGCACGATCGGCAGACTCAGCTGCGTGGTCCGATGGATCGCCGCTACGACGGCGGCCAATTCGGTCTCGGAAAGGTACTGAACCTCGTCGACTGCCAGGACCAGACCCGTCTCGCACGCCGAAGCCGCCTCACCGACCGCCACCATCACATCGGTCAGATCCTCCGACAGCTCCCCGGAATCTGCGTAGCCGGGCAGCGGCTCCACACCCAGGGACAACGACGTGCCGTCCGGCAACTGAAGTGTGAAGGACCGAAGCACGCTGAGCGCTCTGGTGATGAGTCTGCTGACGGCATCCCGAACCGGTCTGCTCTGCAATTCGAGCAGGATCTTGCGCAGGCGGATCGAGAGGAGCCCACGGAAACTGCTCGACTCGGGCACCTCCAGGAACCCAACTCTCATACCCAGTTCTGCGGCGATGACGACGAAACGATTCAACAGGACCGTCTTGCCGACGCCTCGCAATCCCACAGTCATGCAGCTCTTGCCCGGCCGGCGATCCAACGCCCGCCGCAGCGCGAACTCAAAGCCTTCGATGAGATCGTCACGGCCGATCAGCGCCGGTGGTGGCGTACCTGCGCCGGGACGGTAGGGGTTGACAAAGCGGTCCATCTCAACAGAGCTTACCGCGTCTTATCGTTCTTACCGGATTCCAGGATAAGCAGTGCATAGGTCGGCCGGCGTCGATTCGGCACGGTCAACCAAGCACGCTCATTACAACAGAGCTCACCATGTCTTATCGTTCTTACCGGATTCCAGGATAAGAAGTGCATGGGTTGGCCACGTCCCGTCGGACCGTCGGAACCGCAACCCGCCCGGGGCGCGGCGGCGCCCCGCCTCCCTGGTGGGTGACGGGGCGCCGGATCTGACTGTTCGGTTGTGGGGCGGCCGGGAAACCCCGGCGCCCGCGGCCCCGGTTACAGGGCTTTGAAGCCGAGTTCCAGGTCGGCGATGATGTCGTCCACCAGCTCGAGGCCCACGGCGAGGCGCACCAGGCCGGGCTGCACGCCGGCGGCCGCCTGCTCCTCCTCGGTGAGCTGCGAGTGGGTGGTGGAAGCCGGGTGGATCACCAGGCTGCGCACGTCGCCGATGTTGGCCACGTGGCTGTGCATCTTCAGCGCCTCCACGAAGCGCTGGCCGGCATCGCGCCCGCCCTTCACGACGAACGACGGGATGGCGCCGTAGCCCCGCCCGCCGGTGAGGCGCTTGGCCCGCTCGTGGGTGGGGTTCGACGGCAGGCCGGCGTAGAACACCTGTTCCACCTCGTCACGGCCCTCCAGGTACTGCGCCACGGTCAGGGCGTTGGAGCAGTGCCGCTCCATGCGCAGGCTGAGCGTCTCCAGCCCCTGCAGGAACAGGAACGAGTTCAGCGGTGCCACCGCCGCCCCGATGTCGCGCAGCAGCTGCACCCGGGCCTTGATGATGTACGACCCCGGACCCAGCGCCGGCCAGTAGGCCAGGCCGTGATAGCTGGGGTCGGGCTCGGTGAAGTTACCGAACTTCCCGCTGCGGCTGAAGTCGAAGGTGCCGCCGTCGATGATGGCGCCGCCGATGGAGGTGCCGTGGCCGCCGACGTACTTCGTGAGCGAGTGCACCACGATGTCGGCGCCCCACTCGATGGGCCGCACCAGGTACGGCGAGGCCGCGGTGTTGTCGATCATCAGCGGGCAGTCGTTGGCGTGCGCCAGGTCGGACACGGCCTCGATGTCCAAGAAGTCGTTGCCGGGGTTGCCGAACACCTCGCCGTAGAAGCACTTGGTGTTGGGGCGCACGGCCGAGGACCACTCAGCGAGGTCGTGGGGGTCGTTCACGAACGTCACCTCGATGCCCAGCTTCGGCAGCGTGTAGTGCAGCAGGTTGTAGGTGCCGCCGTACAGGGACGCCGAGGAGACGATGTGGTCACCGGCCTCGGCCAGGTTCAGGAGCGCCAGCGTCTCGGCCGCCTGGCCGCTGCTGAGGACAAGGGCACCGGGCAGGCCCACTGCGGTCTCGGTGGCACCTTCCAAGCTGGCCATTCGCGCTTCCAAAACCGCCTGGGTCGGGTTCATGATGCGCGTGTAGATGTTGCCAATCTCGGCGAGGGCGAACAGGTTGGCAGCGTGCTCGCTGCTGTCGAAGGTGTATGAGGTGGTTTGGTATATGGGTACCGCTCGAGCATTCGTCGCCGAATCCGGTACCTGACCGGCATGGATTTGGCGGGTCTCGAAACCCCAGGTTGATTCGGACACGTCGTGTTCTCCTTTACTCGTTGAGCAGTCGTTGAGCGGCCGCGGAGATGCGACCGCCGGGGTTAAGGCTATGGCCGCTCCGGGGAAATACGACCGTCGGGGTAGGGAATTGGTGTGCGGTCGGGGACGCCGGTGCGGGGAGTCCGGTCGGGGACGCCGGTGCGGGTCCCGGACAGAGCGCAGTTCCGGGTCCCGGTCGGGGACGCCGGCGGCCGTCGGCGGATCGTCTGGCGAAATCGATCCGGCGCCGACCCCCGGCGTCCCCTCCCGCGCGCGCGGCGAGTTCCCGGGTGGGCGTCGGGCTGCCGCTCTGCTCCTTCGTGGCGGGCAGAAGGCGTCGTAGCCCGACCCGGCGTCCCCTCCCTCGCGTGGCGGCAGGTTCCCGGGGCTTGACGGAACACTTGGTGGATGCCCGGAGCGCAGGACCGCCAGAACTACGCTCGATGCGACGTTCGACAGGACAAATCACCGGTACGGGGGATGACGCCCAAGCCCGACGACCCACTGACTGATCCCGCGCAGCGGCCCATCACGAAGTCGCGCCTGCTGTTCAGACCGCGGCCACTGCTCGGGGGCTCCGGGTTCGACACGATCCTGACGCCGCGGGGCCGGATCCTGAAGCGCCGCATGAGCCCGCTGGTCGTGATGGCGGCCGTGGGCGTCATCCCCCTACTTGTCATGGAGGAGCAGTTCACCGGCTCGACCGCCGCGTTCTGGCTCCAGGTGATGGACTGGGCCATCTGGGGCGTCTTCGCCGCCGAGTTGGCGGTGATGCTGGCCGTCACACCCAACCGAAAGGCCTACCTGCGCTGTGCCTGGCTGGACGTGGTGATCGTGGTGACGACCATCCCGTTGCTGCCGTACCTGCTGGCCGGCCTCCGCATCGCGCGGCTCGGCCGTTTCGTGGACGTGCTGCGGCTGCTGCGGCTGCTGCGGCTGGCCGCCCTCGCCAACCGGGCCGGCGCGCTCATCCAGCGGGTGTTCGGCACGTCCGGGCTGGGCTGGCTGCTGTCGGGCCTGATCGTGCTGGTGGTGGTGAGCGGCACGCTGTTCTCGTACCTCGAGGAGGGCTACAACGTCCCCGAAGGGGTCTGGTGGGCGGTCGTCACGGCCACGACGGTGGGCTACGGCGACGTGGTTCCCTCCTCGGGGTTCGGCCGGCTGGTCGCCACCGTGCTGATGATCGCCGGCATCAGCTTCATCGCCCTGCTGTCGGCGGCCACCGCCGCCCGCCTCGTGGAACTCGAGACGGAGGAGGGCCACGAGGAACTGCTCGCGGGCATCCGCGGTCAAAGCACCCGCGAGCACGAGATGCGGGAGGAGCTGCGGGAGGTCAACGAGCGCCTGGCCCGCCTGGAGGAACTGCTGACGGCCAGCCGTCACGGCAACGGCGAGAAGCCCGACTGACCGGGTCGGCGCCGGGGTGGGCCGGTCAGCCGGGTGGACTGTTCGGGGCGCCGGGGGTGGGGTTGGTGACGGTCCGGAAGTCGCCGGTGCCGTCGGGCAGGCGGGCGTAGCTGGTGCCCTCGCCGGCCTCGCCTTCGGCCCAGTCGACCATGTCGACCGGCGCCCCCTCGGCGGTCCAGATGCCCAGTTCCTCGTCGCCGCCGAGGGCGAAGCCGGGCCAGGCTTCCTTGTCGAGTTCGACCTGCAGGTAGCCGCCCGGGGGGATCACCAGATCGTCGGGGAAGGGCACCCGCTTGCCGGCGTCGGACAGGTCGTCGGCGAAGACGAAGTTGGCCAGGGCGAGGTACTCCCCCGAGGAGTTGTGGAGCTCGAACCAGTCCAGCGGGTCGCCCTTGGCGGCCACCTCGTTGATGGCGAGGCCGACATCGACCGGGGCCGGGGCGACACTCCCCTCGCTCGCCCCGCCGGCCGCGCCGGCGGGTGATGGCGGCCCTCCGGTCGCCCCTGAGGAAAACGACGACGCCCCTCCGGTCGCGCCCGAGGGGAATGATGGCGCCCCTCCGAACACTCCCGAGAAGCTGCCGGTGACCGTGGCGCCCTCGGCGGTGCCGGCTTCGACCAGCGTGAGGGTGCCCTCGGTGAACGGCGTGTAGCTGTCGGGCGTACGGCCGCCGGCCGGGATGGTCCACACCCCGCCGCCGAACAGGTCGCGACCGATGACGAGAGTGGCGTCGCTCGCCATTTGCTCCAGGGGCAGCACGAGGGTGAGTCCCTCCACGGAGCCGCCGGGCTGCACGCTGAACATGGCGATTGAGGCTGCCGGCTCGTCGCCGAACCCCGCCGCCTCCTCGGCGCTGGCGTGCCCGGCGATGGCGGCCGCGCCGTCGGTCGGCACCTCGGTCCCGCTGAGAGTCAGGTAGAGCACGGTTCCTCCGGCGAAGGGGTCCGGATTCTTGTTGCTGCCCCAGCGGGTCTCGAAGTGCACCACCATCTCGACCTGCTCCGATCCGGCGGGAGGCACAGCGGCCACCGTGGGGCCGGGCCAGTCCGGCGGGGTCGGCGTGAGATCTTCGAGGATCTCGGCCCGCCGCTTGCCGATGAACTGGCGCACCCGCTCGGTGTCGGCGGCCGCCCCGGCCCGGTCCTCCGGCAGGGCGTGCTCCTGCACGATGGCGGCCATCTCGTCGACGCTCGCCAGCAGCGCCTCCTCGTCCCAGACGACCTCGAGGAGTTGCTTCAGCCGCTCCACGTACCGGGCCCGCCAGGCGTCGTCGCTGTACAGCCGGTTGGGGATGGCCGTGAGGGCCAGCACCGACGGCGGCGGGTTGGCGACGTTGTCGAACGGGTTGGGGTCGTCGTCGAGGTGGAAGGTGCCGTCGACTCCCCAGGGGAGGAACACGAAGGGGCCGCCGGGCTCCCGGTAGAACCAGTAGTTGTTGCGGTTGCCGGCGTGGCCGTCCCAGTGGCCGACCAGCACCTCGGTGGCCCAGAACGACAGGAACCGGTCGAGGTCGACGCTGGCGGCCAGGGACTCCCAACCGGCGTCGGAGGGATCCGCCAGGGCGGCCACGACGGCGTCGATGTCGGACCAGTCGTCGGCGTCCTCGTTGTTCTTCTTCTCGATGGTGCCGCGGAACTCGGGCGTGAAGTCGCTGACCGTGCCCTCGTAGAGGTTGCCGTCGGCGCTGGCGAAGTGGCGGGCCAGGAACGGGGGCTTGATCTCCTCCACGTGGACGTACAGGCCGAGGTTCCTGCCGTTGACCGACACGGTTGCGAAGTTGCAGCGCGAGGCCGGATTGCCCGCGGCGGCGAAGACACCGAGGGTGAGGCAGGTGTTGATCATCGACGGGTCCTGGACGCTGTTGTTGAGGGTCATGCGTTCCATGACGCCGCCGAGCGACTGATCGTCGACGTACTTGTCGAAGCGCAGCTTGAGCGCCGGCTTGGTGTCGCTCTGGGAGCCGATGAAGCCCTTCTTGCGGACGCCGACGTCGCTGTGGCTCTCGCCGTCGACGGTCACCGTGGCCGGGAACCAGGTGTAGATGTCGGCGAACGGCTGGGAGAGGCCGTACTCCTCGATCTCGGCGAACAGGTCCTCGAAGGTGCGGGTCTGGTGGCGCAGGGTGTCCCAGTCCTCGGTGTCGATCTCGATGGCGATGTCCAGCACCCGGTCGAGGGCGAAGTAGGCGTCACTGGCATCGGCGGGAATCGGCTCGGGCGGCGGGAGCGGCGCGGGCGCGGCCTCGGGCTCGGGTGGGGGCTCCGGCGGCTCGGCCGGCGGCGGCGGGGGCGCCGGAGGGGGCTCGGCCGGGGGCGCCGGAGTCTCGGCGTCGGGCTCCGGCGGGGGCGCCGGAGTCTCAGCAGCAGGTGCTGGCGGATCAGCAGGCGGCGCCGGGGGCTCGGCCGGTGCCGGCTCGGGTACAGGACCTGCAGGCTCGGCCTCGTCCGTACCGCAACCGGCCGCGAGCAACGCCAGCACCAGGACACCCGCCACAACAACTGGAAGCCATGACCGCTTGGAGGGGCGAAGAACCCCGGGGTTGGGTGCCGATGATCCTGCGATGACGGTCACGATATCCCTGTACTCCCGTGCTCAGCCCGGCAGGTCAGCGTCCGGATTCCGGCCGCCGCCGGGATCACGAGTCGAGGGGCCGGAATGACGAGTGGCGGCGGCGGCAAACCAGCGAGGGTGGGGGACGCCGGGGGTCGGCGGCGGATCGATTTCGCCAGACGATCCGACGACGGGCACCGGCGGGCCCCGCCCGGACCCCGCACACTGGATCCCGCCCTCCGCCGAAATGACGGCAGCAGGCACGGTCAGGCGGTGGCGTGCTGGGCTGGGGAATGGGCGGCGGAGCCGTTGCCGGCCGAGCCGTTGCCGTTGGCGCCCCACGGCCGCTCCTTGTTGGCGTCGTT
>JAPONU010000121.1 GCA_026713745.1 bacterium | reverse complement strand
TCGGCCCGCTGCTGTCGTCGCCGGCGGAGAATCGGCGGCGTGCGCACGCCGCCCTCCATTGAAGCGTGAGGCGCTGGGGGAGCTTGTGCGTTTTTATCCGGAATCGGCGGCGTGCGCACGCCGCCCTCCATTGAAGCGACGAGGGAGGCCAGGAGCAGGGCTGACGCGAGCACGAATCGGCGGCGTGCGCACGCCGCCCTCCATTGAAGCGTGAGGGCCTGGTAGAGGTGGTGCGGCGTGGCCCGCAAATCGGCGGCGTGCGCACGCCGCCCTCCATTGAAGCGGCGCCGAGGGCGTTCGGGTTGGCCTCGTGCGGGTCAATCGGCGGCGTGCGCGCGCCGCCCTCCATTGAAGCAGTTAGGTCCGCTAGCTGTGACGACCGGGGACGTTGTCCTTGATGGTGGAGGCGGGGGTGTTCCAGCCGAGCGCTCCGTGGGTTCGGTGGCAATTGTAGTAATGCAGGAAGCCGGCGTAGGCGTCTTGGCGTTCTCGTTCGCTTCCCCAGGGGCGGATGTAGGCCCATTCCTCCAGCAGGGTGCGGTGGAAGCGTTCGACTTTGCCGTTGGTCTGGGGCCTGCCGTGGCGAGGCGTATCCCTGTCACCATGGCCGTCGCGACGATCAACTGGTCCGCGGGGTCGTTGCGAATTCCGGTGCTCATCAGCAGAACGGACTCCGCAGCAATGTCGCCGCGTATGGGGATCTCCCGGAGGCCGGATTGCATTCACTCGCGGCGCCGGACGGCGGGATGGCATCGCAGGTCGATGCGCCTGCGATCGTGCAAGCGGGTGGTCGCCGAGACCGGCCGCCCCTGCTTGCGTAGCGCGTGGGTCTTCACGGCGTCTCCGTGAACGATCATTCCGGAGTCCGTGTGCGCCGGTTCGAGCCGCCGTATGCGCTGCCCGGTGCCTGCCAGGGACTCGGCCCGGCCTCCCGACGGCAGCGGCTGCGCCCACCGAGTGCCCGTCGGCGAGCGAGAACGGGGGTTCGATCTGGAGCAGTGCCTCCGACGCCGGGGGGAAGGGCGGTGCAGACATCCACGTCGAGATGGCCGCCGGTCAGCAGGTCCGGCGGACGCGGTGTCTGCTACTCGTCGGCGACGAGGACCCCGGTTCGCCGCTTGGCCTGCCCGAGGCTTTCGGGGAGGCTCGTGACCGTGGCGTCGAGTTGATCGATGCGCTCGTCGGTCCGGGCGGCTGAGCCGCGAATCTCGTTGCGGAGTTCATGGGTGTCGCCGCGCCGGGTGCGGTCAAGGTAGAGCATGACCGTCACCACGAGGGCGAGAACGCCGAGGATTGCCTGCTCCACAAAGTGCCATTCGGATCGTAGCCGGTGGGGCGGCAGCGGGCGGCTGCAAGCGACCTGTGTCGAGGCGAGACCGGTGAGGCTAATCAATAGGTTCAATACATATTGTTGTATCATGATAGTACGTAAGCCGCTGTCGGAGTCGGGGGGCCCGGCGGTGCCCGCGTGTGGCGCGGCGGTCGGTCTCGGCTAAGCCTGGATCCACCGAGGGTGTGGGGGTGTGAGATGCGGGGAAGTGCCGTCCTGACAGTGGAGGGATGCTCGGCCTTTGCCCGGGAACTGCCTTTCGGTCCGGGCCGGCTGTCGGTGTGACCTGCGGCTCTTCCCGGGCCGGAAAGGTGTTCCCGCTCATCTGCACGCCCGGCATCTCCGCACTGAGTTCATGCTGCGGCGGCCGGCGGTAGCGACGGTGAGGATGCCTTAATTGTTGAGAATATGTTTCCGCTATTCGACGAACAGGTGTTGTGAGTGTCGTAGGGGGTCGATATAGTTGGGGGTACCGGTCACTGACCTCGATCGCAGCGGGGTCGGTCTTCCCCGACCGGCTCGTCGACGGGAGTCGACCCGAGCCGAACGCTCGCGGGGAGTGACCAGTGACCGATCCCACCCTCATCGCCAACAGCAGCGACAACACCGCTGCTGTTGGCGTGATCGATGCCGATGCCGCGCCGGCGCCTCGCGCTGAGAGCGCTGCGGGCGCGACGGCTTCTGAGCGCCGAGGGTTCGGCCCGGCGGCGTCTGCGGTAACCAACGGTGACAGGTCCGGTGGCAGCAGGCACGGCGACGGGTGCGGGGGTGGCCGCGGTCCGGAGGCGCGTGGGAAAGGTGAGGCGGGGCTTGGGGGGGGGGGGGGCGGGGGGGGGGGGGGTGGTGGGGAGCGCGCCGGCGCCGCGCGACCGCCCCCCGCCGGCCCTTGGTCCCCCGATCGGGTTCCCCAGCCGGTTCAGGGCGTCGGCCAGGGCCAGCTCGGTCACCACGGGCTTCTGTTGTTCAACCAT
>JAPONU010000120.1 GCA_026713745.1 bacterium | reverse complement strand
GGGCGATGTCGTAGTGGGGACCGCCCGTGGCCATCATCTCGATGGCGCAGCACGCGAGGCCGAACGTCGCCGGCCAGCAACTGCGTGCCCGCGACCACTTCACGACCTCCTCGAGGCGGCTCGTAGCGAAGTTGTGGGGAAGCTCGGTCAACCCGCCATAAGCGGCACCCAGCGGCGCAGCATCCGGCGCCCCGGGCTCCGGTGCCAGCGAGGAGTTCATGACTCGGCACCCGAGGGCGGAACGGCCGCCACAGCGGTGGGCAATCCCGGTCGGGAATCCTCCGGCGGGACGCGGCGGATGGTACCGGCGGTGGTGCGGGCCGCATCGACGGTGGGATCGGCGCGATGGCCCCGCAGTGGACCCCAGTCCAGCGCCCCCTTGCTGATGAGGTACACGAACGACTCGAAGACGGCGAAGGAGAAGATGCCGATCGCCACGAGCCCGAAGAGTCCGAGGGCGCCGTGGGTCACCGCCCACGGATACAGGAACACGATCTCCACGTCGAAGACGATGAAGATCATCGCCACCAGGAAGAAGCGCACCGGGAACCGCTCGGGGATCTCGGACTGCGAGACGATGCCGCACTCATAGGGTGCGTTCTTGGCCCTCGTCGGCCGCCGCGGCGCCATCAGGCGCGACGCCACGAAGCTCAAGGCGCAGAACACCACCGCCAGCACGCCGAGGGCGAGGACCGGGAGGTACTGGCCCACTCCGTTCTCCCCCTGTCTACGCCGTAGCGCTCTCGAAGGCCTCCTGCTCCCGGCGGAATCGCTGGTCGCGCCAGTGCAGGCTGAGCACCAGGGTCAGGAAGATGAGGCCCGAACCGATCGCCACCAACGCCGGCACGAGCCGGAGGTCGCCCAGGTTGCGGACCATGACGATCGAGAACGTCTCACCGTTGCGATCCGGCTCCGGCAGGGGAGGGGCCTCCCCGAGGACCTGGACCTTCGGCACCGCGGGGCGGGCCTGCACGACGGCGTAGTGCGGCGGATGGGTGATGCGCGCCGAGTTGGTGATCTTGTTGCCGACCCGCGACCACAGTCCACCGCTGGGAGCCGGCTTGCCGCCCGTCTCGTAGACGTCCTCGAAGACGAACAGCGGGCTCACCGAGGGCTCCTCGCTGCCGTCGGGCAGCGTGACGGTGGTCGGAACGAAAGCGAAGGTGTCGCGCGCGACGAGGAAGGCCTCGGCGCTGGCGGTCGCCTCGCCGGACTCAGCGGTCGACAGCAACTTCCAATCCCCCACGTCGATATAGCCGAGCGTCTCGGCCCAGTCGATGACCTGCGGCGCCGCGGCCGCCAACGCGCTCAGCGACAGGTGATCGATGCGGTTGGCCTCCGCCGCCACCTGCTCGTCGAAGCGGGCCTCAAGAGCCGCCTCGTCCAGGTAGCGGGGATCCTCGGGGGACAGCAGGCTGTTGCGCTCGACCAACCGGGCGCGGATGGTGTCGCTGTCCACGGTGGCGACGGCGGCCCGCACCTCGGCGCGGTCGGGACCCGAATAGTGCAGAGCCAGCGCGATGGCCCGGGGGAGACAGCCGTACCTCGGCGCTGAGAAGGTCCAACCGGTCTCGGCGACGGGGAAGATCTGCCCGGTCTCGCAGTTGGGATCGGGCAACTCGCCCACCGTGGCCACGAAGGCGTCCTCGATTCCGGTCAGCTCGGCGCCCGCGGGATCCGAGAACGTTCCCTCGTACTCCCACCTGGGCGCGTCGCCGGCGTAGCCGATGCCCTGCAACCACCAGATGATCGCCATGATGGTGAACCAGCCGAACAGCCCCGCCAGCGCCAGCAGCGAGCCGAGACGCACGCCGGTGTTCAGCACCAGCAGCAACCACACGGTCCCCACCAGCAGGGTCGCGGCCAGGGCCACCGTCAGGAGGCCGCGGAGCTCCGGGTCCCAGCTGATCCCGCCGAGGGTTACGAGCGCGTGCATTCCCATGGCCCGCCCGCTACAGCTGCCGCTCGTACGCCACGATGGCGGCGATCTGCTCCGGCGTCAGCATGCCCTCGGGGCCGTGTGTGAGACAGAACTCGATGCGGCTGATGTACTCCAGATCGCCGGCGTCACGGTCGGCCACGCAGGTGCCGAACGACGGCATCTGCCCGCCGCCGTCGCCTTGGCCGAAGTTGCCGTACTTGATGCCGTTCTGGCTGCCTGTCTTGACGAATTCCTCGTGTTCGGCGGCCGTGTCGAACTGGCGGGTGGTGGCGCCGTTGCTGAGCGGCGGGCCGAATGCCCCGCCGCCGGCGATCTCGGCGGGCACCAGCGGGTTCTGCGCAGCCACCTCGGCGGCGTCGTAGGACCATCCGGGCGTGTGGCAGCGGGCGCAGCCATAAACCCCGCCGTCGGCGGCGTTGTTGAACAGCAACTCGCCCATCCCGACCGGGTCGTCGGCGGCATCGGCCAGGATCTGCTGTGCGGCCGCACCGATGTCGGTGGCCGTGGCGGCCTCGCCGAGTTGCTCTCTGGCCATCTCCCGGGCCGTGCTGGCGATGCCGTCCTGGGACCGCTGGCGGACCTCGGGGACCTCGATCTGCTCGTGCTCCATGTAGACGATGACGTCGTCGATCTGCTGGGTGGTGAACGGGCCGCCGCCGGCGATGCCCCACGCCGGCATGGGCGTGTTGGGGCGCCCGTACTCCATCACGTAGCGCACCTCCTCGGTGGAGTAGCGGTAGAGGACGGCACCCAGCGAGGGCACCTTCCACTGCACCTGCGCCAGGAACAGGCCGTTGTTGTCCACGAGGGTGTGGTCGCGCAGACCGCCGGGCCCGTCCACCGAGCCGTGGCAGGTGGCGCAGCGCTCCTCGTAGAGGTGCTCGCCGCGGTGCATCGCGGCCTCGTCGCTGACCACGATGAGGCCGTCGTGGCGACCCGGTTCGCCCAGCCAGTACAGCGGCAGCGCGATGGCGATGATCACGATGCACACCAGCCCGGCCATGAGACCCTGGTCCAGCCGGCGGCCCTCCATCTCCGCGTCGTCGGGAAGTGGCTTGCGGTTGGGGGCCAGCTCGATCTCCGCACCCGTCTCGGCGCGGCCGGAGAACCAGTTGAAGATCCAGTAGAGCAGGAAGCCGCCGATGGCCAGCACCCCGATGACCACGCCAATGGTCCGCTGGGTGGACGCCGCGAAGACACCGAAATCGCCGAGCACCGGTGGCATTACTCAGTGGCCTCGCCGATGCAGTGCGGACCCTGCGCCTCCTGGTTGGTCGTGTTGGTACCGATGGGCGGGCCCTGAACGATCTTGCCGGTGTCCACGAGGAACTCGCCGCGGTCGTTGACCGAGGTGGCGAATTGATCCATACCACGCGGCGCCGGTCCGCCGCGCTTCTCGCCCACCTGGTTGTACTTGGAGCCGTGGCAGGGGCACTCGAACCACTGCGAGCTGACGCACTCCGGCACGGTGCAACCCAGGTGTGGACACTTCCAGTACAGAGCCACAAGCCCCGCCTCCATGCCGCCCAGGACCGCGGGCGAGTACGTCTCGCGGGCCCTCGCCAGAGCCCCGGGGGGATACTCCGTGACCCACATGCGCCCCTCGGGCAGCTTCAGGAAGCCATTCTCGTCGCGCACCTGGGTCTTGAGGCTGTCCACGGTGCCGGCGTTGATGACCGCACCGAAGCCGGTCACGAACGGCGGCCAGAGGAAGCCCAGCACGGCAGCGCCGAATCCCGTGATGCTCAGGCCCATGAAGCCCACGATCGAGCGGTTCAGGAACTGCCGCCGGGTGGACCCGACCTCCTCCGGATCGGGAGGCGTCCAGGGAGCATCGTCGTGGGTGGGGACCGCCGGCAGGTCGTCGGGAGCGCGGCGCGCCAGCACCGCGGCGCGTTCGATCTCGCGTCCTGTCGGCGCGGCGTCGGTGGCCGCCTCGGCGCGGCGCGCCAGCCGGTCACGGAGCCGGGTGCGTCGCGAGAGCCGGCCCACCGCCGAGCGCACCTCGCGCCGGCGGTAGGCGGCGATGAGGATGATGAGGCCTGCCGCGGCCAGGATCGGGATGACGATGGCGAGGACGATCACAACAGGAGCCTCAGAAGTCGAAGAACAGCCCGTCGTTCCACGGGAAGATGAAGTTGAACCCGGGACCGCGGAAGAACGAACCGATCATGACCAGCACCGCCCAGAACATGAGGTGCACGGTCATCAGCGAGACCGCGAACTTGCGCTTCTCCGGGGCGTTTTCCTTGTTGCGGTCGATGTAGGGAGCCAGGATCAGCAGGAACAGGGCAATGCCGGGGATCGTCACGCCGGCCACCATGGGGTGGAACATCGTCAGCAGTTCCTGAAGGCCCAGGAAGTACCAGGGCGCCTTGGACGGGTTGGGCGTCTCGTTGACGTTCGCCAACTCGAGCAGGGGGGCGTTCACGAAGACCGAGAAGATGAGCAGGAACGCGGTGCACAGCAGCGACGCCACGAACTCCCCCAGCAGGAGGTGCGGCCAGACATGCACCCGGTCCTGCGGCATGGCCTTGACGTCCTGGATGGAGCCCGACTTGACGACGGTGAGGAGTCGCTGGGTGTGCCCGCCGGGGCCGGTGGGCAGACTCGGCGGAGCGGGGGCGACCGGCCCGCCGGGTGCCGCAGGGGCCATGGCGGCCTGCTCGGAGGCCGAGCGCGAGCGGTCCAGCAGATGCGCGGGGATCTTCTCGCCCTCACCGGCGGCCGGCTCGCCCGAAGCGGCCTCCGCCGGCGGAGCCGCCGAGGCGGCTTCGGAGCCCTCGGCGGGCGCGTCGGAGCCCTCCAGACGCTCACGCGCCTCCTTGGCGCGCTTCAGCAGGTGCTCGGGGATCTCAGTCATGGCTCGTCGATCGCTCGCACTGGCCTACAGCGGTCCGGAGATCCCGCCGTCCTTGCGGACCCGCCAGAAGTGGACCGCAAGGAAAATGATCAAGACGAAAGGTAACATCAGAACATGTAGGACATACCAACGCAGCAGCGTGTCCGTGCCGATCTCCACGCCGCTCAACAGCACGAACCGCACCTGGTCACCGAACACCGGGGTGAAGCCCATCATGTTGGTGCCGACGGTGACCGCCCACAGCGCCAGCTGGTCCCAGGGCAGCAGGTAGCCGGTGAACGACAGCAGCAGCGTGAGCGTCAGCAGGATCACACCGATCACCCAGTTGAACTCCCGCGGCGGCTTGTAGGCGCCGTGGTAGAAGACCCGGGCCATGTGCAGGAACACCGTCAGCACCATCAGGTGGGCACCCCAGCGGTGGATGTTCCGCACCAACAGCCCGAAGGCCACCTCGGTCTGCAGGATGTAGATGTCGTCCCAGGCCTGCGCGGCGGTGGGGCGGTAGAAGAACATCAGGAAGATGCCCGTGACAGTCAGCAGGATGAACAGGAAGAAGCTGAGCCCGCCGAGGCACAGCGTGTAACTCACCCGCACACCGTGGCGCTTCACCTTCACCGGGTGCAGGTGGTACAGGACGCTGTTCATGATGACGTAGGAGCGGTTCCGCGGGCTGTCGGTGTACCCCTTGCGGAAGATCGACCCGGGCCGGAAGATCGACGTCCAGGCCTGCGACCCCTGCATCTGGCTCATGAGGTCGGACGCCTTGCCGCCGAGCTGACCGCTCACGCGGCGCAGGTCGTCTGCTGTGGGGAGCCTGGGAGCCAACTCTGTCCGCCTCTCTCGTCGCCGATCGCCGTTGTGAACCTACGCCAGCCGCATGCCGTAGCCGTAGCCGTAGCTGACCACGCGCTGGTGAGGATCGCCGTCGGGAGGCGCTTCGCCAACCTTGCCCATGATGATGACACCGGTGGGGCAGCGGTCCACGCACAGGGCGCAGCGCGTGCAGACGTCGTCGTCGATGGTGAATATCACGTGGTCGGTGGGGTCCGAGCCGGGTCGCTCGGTGCCGATCGCCATGTCGATGGCGTCGGGGGTGACCATGTGGATGCACTTCCAGGGGCAGATGTCGACGCAGCCCTCGCACATGATGCACTCGGACTGGTCGATGTGGATGAACTGCTTGGGCTTGACGGCAGCCGAGAGCCAATCGGAGTCGACCTCGGCCAAGACGTAGTCGTCGCGGAACTCCGGCATCGGAGGATTGGCGTCGTTGGAAGCCATCAGGCCTCGACTCCTTCCCGTACCAGGGGTCGGCCGTAGCGGGACGCCGGCTCGGGCACCTGCACCGGCGGGCGGTCCCGGTTCTGCCACATCGCATGAATGGCGAGTTGACCGCCGAGGAACAATCCGTAGATGACCGTGGCGACGACGTCCCGGGCGACCCGGTATGTCAGGTCGAACGGCAGCGCCCACGGCAGCAGGTTCTGGCCCGGCGCCCACCAGCCCGGCAGCGCGGGGCCCACCAGCATGCGGTCGGCGCGCCAGTTGAGTTCGCTGTCGGCGAACACCAGCCACCAGTGCGGCACCACGCCGTAGATCCAGAACATCAGGAAGAAGGACAACGTGGCGCCCAGCATGGCGCCGCCCCAGGTCACTGGTTCACCGACGGGCCGGCGGCGCGCGTACTTGAGCACCGCGGCGATCCCGAGGCACGCCACGACCCACGAGGCAGTGAAGGCCACATTGAAGTACGGCGGATCCGCGTCGCCGGTGATGCCGAGCCAGAGCGCGAGCACACCGAACAGCAGCACCGAACTGCCAATCATGGCGCGGTTGAACCTCTTCACCGCTAAATCGATCGCCCGGATTTCGGCCACGCTGCTCCCTCTGGTTGGCCAAGCGATGTTAGCCACACAGGCCGCCCGAACACACACACGAAACAAGTGCGCTCGTGAAAGTGCTCACAAGGAGTCTAGCCTGCTGTCGGCATCCCAACGGTGGCCGCTCGGGCGGCCGCACCGGCCCCCATATGGCCGACGCTAGGATCACGCCGGCGGCCGCCGGCGCACACGGAGGACCATGACGGAAGTACCCGAGTATCTGCTCGAGCGATCGCGTGAGCGACGCTTGGAGTTGACCGGTGAGGCCGGATCCACCGCAGGCTCTCCCACCGAAGGCGCGGCCCCCGCCACTGCGGCCGCGCCCGCTGCCGGAGCGTCCGCGGCGCCCGCTACGACGCAGTCGCCCCTGCCGGCGGTGCCGCCGGCGAAGCCACCTCCCCCCCCGCCGCCGCCGAAGCCCTGGGTGCAGGCGGCGTTGGGGCGCAACAAGATCCCCTACTGGGTGATGCCGGTGCTGCTGTTCCTGCCCATCTGGGTGTTCATGTACATCGGCACCCTGGAGGACCCCACCCGGGCCGCGACCGGCATCGTGGCCGACGGCGCCGAGGTGTACGCCGCGCAGTGCGCCGTCTGCCACGTCGCCTCCGGCGCAGGCGGCGGCACCGGACCCCGGCTGAACGACGGCGAGGTACTGCTGACCTTCCCCGACGACGCGACGAACCTGGGACTGGCACAGCACATCGCCTGGGTGGCCATCGCCACCGACGGCACCGGTGAGGACAACCCGTACGGCTCCGCCGAGCGAGGCCGGCAAGCCGGTTGGTTCGCCAACATGCCCGGTCACTACGACGAACTGACCGGCACCGAGATCCTGGCGGTCGTGCTCTACGAGCGGATCACCCACGGCGAGAGCGACATCGCCGCCACGCTGGCGCCGATCGTCGACGAATTGCTGGCCGCCGGAACCCTCGAACTCCCCGAGCACTTCGATGAGAACGTGACCCCTGAAGACGTCGCGGGGTTCCTGACACCACTCCTGGCAGCCGGCGACGGAGCCTGACGATCGCCCACCGGCACGATCTGGTCGTCGTCGGCGGTGGACCAGCCGGCGCGGCCACCGCCTACTGGGCGGCGCTGCAGGGTCTCGATGTGCTCGTGGTGGAGCGCAAGTCGTTCCCGCGTGACAAGACCTGCGGCGACGGCTTGACCCCCCGGGCGGTCAAGCAACTCGTAGACATGGGCCTCGGCACCGAGATCGAGTCGTACCACCGCTTCGGCGGCCTGCGGGCCGTCGCCGGTGGGCACACCCGGGAACTCGCCTGGCCGGAGCACCCGATCTACCCCCCCTACGGCTACGTGGTGCAGCGCAGCACGCTGGACGCCGCGGTGCTGGACCACGCCCGGCGGGCCGGGGCCCTGGTGTGGCACGGGGCGGAGGCCACCGAGCCGCTGCTGGCCGGCAGCCTCTGCCGGGGTGTGCGCGTGCTGGACCGCACATCCGGGGAGCGCAGCGACGTGGAGGCCGGCTACGTGGTGGTGGCCGACGGTGCGAACTCCCGATTCGGGCGCGCCCTGGGCTGCCGGCGCGAACGCTCCTGGCCCCAGGGCATGGCGATCCGCACCTACTTCGAGAGCCCCAACCATGACGACCCATGGATTGAGAGCGCCCTCGATGTGAGCGACCGCAACGGCGCCACGCTTCCGGGATACGGCTGGATCTTCCCACTCGGTGACGGAACCGTGAACGTGGGCATCGGCCTGCTCACCTCCTACAAGCACTGGCGGGACGTGAACACCAGCCACCTCATGGAGGAGTGGGCCTACGCCGTGCCCGAACACTGGGGGCTCGAGCCCACGGCTCCCTTGACGCCCCCGGTGGGAGGGCGCCTACCGATGGCCGGCTCGATCAACCCCAAGGCCGGCCCCAACTTCCTGATCGTGGGCGATGCGGCCGGCTCGGTGAACCCGTTCAACGGCGAGGGGATCGACTACGCCTACGAGACGGGCCGCCTCGCCGCGGAACTGGTGGCCGAGGCGGTGATCTGCGACGACGGCCTGGCGCTGTCCCGCTACCCCGAACTGCTGGAGAGCACCTACGGCGCCTACTACAAGGTGGCCCGGCTCTTCGCCTACGCCATCGGCCGGCCCCGCCTCATCAGCCGCCTGGTGCAGTTCGGGATGCAGTCCCAGACGCTCATGGAATGGGCGCTGCGGATCATGGCCAACCTCATGAACGAGGACGACCCGGGCGCCGCGGAGTACATCTACAAGACCGCAGCCAAAGCCGCCTGGCTCTGGCC
>JAPONU010000119.1 GCA_026713745.1 bacterium | reverse complement strand
TCCAGCCCGACGGCCGACGTGCCCCTGTTCCTGGATCGCGACGACGGTGTCGGCTTCGGGACACCGGCCCCGGCCACCCGCGACGTGAGCGTGCTGCTCAGGAGGTCCAGACCATGAGTTCCCGCCCGACGGCCGACGTGCCCCTGTCCTTGGATCGCTAGTCCGGCCTGGGCCCCGCGCCACCGGTCCCGGCCTCCCGCGACGTGCGCGTGCTGCTGTCGCCGCTGCTACAGGAGGGGTTGGGTGACTTCGCGGGCGGCATGACGCAGATTCCCGCCGGGGTCGTCGGGACACGTCATTCCCATCCCGGAACGACGGAGGTCTGGATGATCCTGTCGGGGCGGGGACGGGCGCGGATCGGCGACGAGGACAGGCCGGTGGCACCAGGTGACGTGGTGTACACGCCGCCGGGCACCGAGCACCAGTTCGTGAACGACGGCGACGAGCCGGTGACGGTGTACTTCCTCTACAGCCCCTCCGGCGCCGAGCAGCGGGTGCTGGACGGTGGGTTCCTGTAAGGAGAGCGCCGGGTCGTCGGGGGGGCGCGCCCCCCGCATCGCTCGGAGGGCTCACCCCGACGGGGACCCCTCCGCCCCGTTCACCCAGGGACAACGTCCCCGGTTATCACAGCTAACCGGCGCCGGTTGTCGGCTTGGCGAAGTCGATCATCAGCCGCGAGAAGGGATCGTCGGGCGGCCGCGAGAACTCCTCGGCGGCGCTTGCCGCCAGTCCGTCGAAGTCGACGATGCGCCCACGGCGCAGCACCGAGTGGACATCTGACAGCACGCAGATGTCGTCGAGGGGATCTCCGCCCACAGCGACCATGTCGGCCACCGAGCCCGGCCTGATCCGCCCGTAGTCGGCAATACCCAGATGGTCGGCCGCCACCGAGGTCGCCGACGCCAGGGCGGCAGCCGGCTCGAGTCCGGCGTCGACGAGCAGCGACAATTCATCGTGCAGGGAGAACCCCGGCACCAGGTGAGGGAACGGCGCGTCGGAGCCGGCGAGGACGGTGCATCCGGCGCCGGCGAGGGCGCCCAGGACCCGCTTCATGGTGTTGACGCTGCGCTGGCGGTCGAGGCGGTCGGCGACCTCGCCGGTGCGGTGCGGAAAGCGCTGCCAGACCGCGGCGATGTCCGGGTGGACCCACCTGTCGCGCCGGTCGTGGCGGAAGACGGTGTCGTTCAAGCGGCAGAGCCGGTCCCAGACCACCAGCGTCGGGCACTGCGCCACGCCGGCGTCGGCCAGCGATGCAGCAGAAGCGACCACCTCGTCCACGTTGGTCCGCCAGCCCTCGACGTGGTGAACACAACCCGTCAGGTGCTGCACCTCGCGCACTCCGGCCGAGACCGCCGTCGCCAGGTCAACCGAAGGCCCGAGGTGGGCGAGGAGTGGCAGACCAAGCCGGTCCGCCTGCGTCGCAGCCGCGCCGATCTGCTCGGTGGTGAGGCGCACGTACAGCTTCACGGCGTCCGCGCCGCGCTCGGCCATTTCGTGGACGGACCGGCGGATCGCCGCGGCGTCGGGATGAGAGCGGCCGATCCGTGGCCAGAACGCCGAATCGCCGTCCAGCAGGGGGCCACAGCAGAGGATGTCCGGACCGGCCATCGGGTCGGCTCTGGTGCGCGCACGGCGCCGGAGGATCCACGCCAGGTCGTTACCCGTGTCGCGCACCGCCGTCACGCCCGCGGCGAGGAACGCCGGCAGCATCCAGTCTGACAGGTGGGTGTGGCAGTCGATCAGGCCCGGCAGCAGCGTGCAACCGTCCAAGTACCGCACATCCATCCCTTCGGGCAACGCGCCCACCGGCGACACACCGGCGACTCGCTCGCCCTCGATGACGACGGCGTGAGCCTCCCGGAGTCGCTCGCCGTCGAAGAGCGCCGTCGGAGCGAGCGCGAACCGGTCACGCGCCACGGTCGGCCTCACCCACGCTCCCCACAATGCCGTCCGGCGCGGGCGCTGCCGCTCAGCTGCGATTCCCCGCCGCGCTATTGCGCCGCCGAGCCCCGTGTCGGCGGGCAGCAGGCGATTGCCGAAAACTGGCGCAATCTCACCGCGGTCGGCGCGCGCCCGCTGGCCTGGACCAATTGCCTGAATTTCGGCAATCCCGAACGCCCCGAGATTATGGGCGAGTTTCTGCTCTGTCTGGAGGGGATGCGCGAGGCGGCGCTGGCGCTGGGATATCCTGTCGTCTCGGGCAATGTCTCGTTTTACAATGAAACCGATGGGCGC
>JAPONU010000118.1 GCA_026713745.1 bacterium | reverse complement strand
TCCAGGGCGCCGGCACCGGACCACTGCAGCACAGGTGCGTCGTCCTCGCCGTTGCTGACCGGTTCGGGACGCCCCAACGCGCTGGCCCGCCGACCGATCATGGCCTCCACCATCATCCTGCGGTCCACCTCACTGGTCGGCGCTTCGAGTGCCGTGGACCCGTCGCGCAGAACCTGCACCCGGTCCGAGATTCGCTCCACCTCGTCGAGGCGGTGCGTGATGTAGACGATCGCCACGCCGTCGGCCCGCAGGCGCCGCACGAAATCGAACAGAATCTCGGCCTCGTGGAAGCTGAGTGCCGCCGTGGGCTCGTCCAGAATGAGAACCTTTGCTTCCCGGCTGAGAGCCCGAGCGATCTCGATGATCTGGCGCTCCCCGAGTCGCAGGTCGCCCACGATCCGGTCCGGGTCGATGTCAACCTCCAGCGCCGAGAGGATCTCGGTGGCCCGGCGCCGCACCTCGCCCCAGCGGATGAAGCCTCGCGTCGAGGGCAGGCTGCCCATGGAGATGTTCTCCGCCACCGAGAGGGTGGCGGCGTCCTGGAACTCCTGGGAGATGATGGCGATACCCAGCTCGCGGGCCTCCCGCGAGGTCAGGGTTTCGTAGGCGTGTCCCCCGATCCGGATCGTTCCCGAGTCGGCCGTGTAGACGCCCGAGGAGATCTTGACGAGGGTCGACTTGCCGGCGCCGTTCTCACCGAGCAGCGCCAGCACGGAGCCGCCCGAGGCGTCGAGGTCCACGCCATGCAGGACCTCGACGCCTCCGAACGACTTGCGTATGCCGCGCGCCGCGAGGATCGGCTCGGACGGAGGCGCCATCCGGTCCGATCTCTCGCGACGCTCTCGTTCAGACGGCTACGAGCAGCCAGTGACCTCGTAGTAGTCGTCGATGTTCTCCGAGGTGATCTGCTGGTGAGGCGTGAACAACTGGCCGGCGATGCTGTTGCCCTCGATGGCGTTGATGATCGCCGGGAGCAGGATCGTGCCGTACCGCTCGGGGAAGTAGGCCACCGAGGCGATGTAGTTCGGGTTGTTCTTGACATCGCACCAGATGCTCGGATCCGTGCCCTGGCCCGAGAAGTAGAGGTCGCCGTCGCGTCCCAGCGTCCGGGCTGCGGCGATGGCACCGATGATGCCGTCCTCGTTGATGGCAACAACCGCGATGCGGTCACCGGGCAGCGCCGGCAGCAGGTCGGTGAGCTGCTCGAGCGCCGGGTCGGTCCGATCGGCACCGTCCATGATCTGCTCGTTGATGATCGGGCAGTGCTCGGTGAAGCCCTGACGATAGCCACCCATGCGGTCGCGGTTGGCCGCGCCGGCGGCCGTGGACTCCAGCGAGATGTACGCCGTGTAGTCACAGTCGAAGTTCTCCTTGAAGTACGCACCGAGGGCGCTGCCGCCGAGGTAGCCGGCGTAGCCGTTGTTGGCGCCCATGAAGGAGAGCTGGCACGGGGGCTGGATGATGTCGATGGCGATCACGGGGATGCCCTCGGGCAGGGCCGCGCAGATCTCCGGCGATGACTCCTGGAACACCTGGAAGTTCAGCAGGCCCTCGACGCCCTGGACCTCGAAGGTCTGAGCGCATTCCAGCGCCTTGCCCGCATCGATCTCGGAGTCGCAGAAGAGAAGCTCGACGCCCTGGCGCTCCGCCTCCTCCTTGATGCCGTCGGAGACCAGCTTCACGAACGGAACCTGATCGCCGAGGGAGATGTAACCGACCTTGTAGGCGGGGCGCTCGGCTGCCGCGGCGGCGGCCTGCGCGGCCGCAGCCTCGTTCTCGGCCCTGTCCGCCTCGGTGCGGGCAGACTCAGCCTCGGCACGAGCGGACTCAGCCTCGGCACGGGCGGCGTCAGCAGCGGCCTGCGCTTCGGCGTCGCCGCTGGCAGCGGCCTCAGCCTCGGCACGGGCGGCGTCCGCCTCAGCGGTGGCGGCCGCAGCCTCAGCGCGGGCAGCTTCCGCCTCAGCGGTGGCGGCCGCAGCCTCCTGGCGTGCGGACTCGGCCTCGGCCTGCGCAGCCGCAGCATCCGCCTCGGCGGCCGCAATAGCCTGCTGGGCGGCGGCATCGGCGGCACCGTCGTCGCCACCGCATGCGGAGGCAATCAGGGCCATCACGAAGGCCAGTGCCAGCAATCGTCGAATTGCTTTCATTATTTTGATCTCCCTCTCCCGGGTGATTTCGATTGTGACGCAACGGGCTGCGATCAAGATGACCGCGCCCGCGCTACGCCGTCACGCTGTCGTGGACGCGTCGGGCAGCATACGACTCCCGGACCGAGAGTCCAAACCATTTCTCGCCTCCGCAGACCGCCGCGGAGCGGTGTTAGCGTCGCCCCGGCGCCGGCCGGAGCGCGCCCCACGTGACAACCCCGGGAGGACCCATGGAGCGACTGTGTTTCACCTTCGAGATCTTCGAGGGCGCCGAGGACGAGTACAAGCGCCGCCACGACGAGATCTGGCCCGAATTGGTCGAGCTGATCCAGGACTCGGGGCTCAAGAACTACACGCTGTTCCGCCGCGGCACCCAGATCATCGCGTATGTGGAATGCCATCCCGACCGGGACACGGCCTTCGCCCACATCGCCGCGTCGGAGGTGAACGCCCGATGGTCGAAGTGGTTCGAGGAGGTCATCGTCAGCCTCACCGACTCCGACGGGAACCTCTACTACGCCGAGGAGGTCTGGCACCTCGACTGACCCGACGCGATTCCTGGCAAGGGCGGCCACACCGCACCAAACTGGCTGCGGCCACCCCAACCACTCGATGTCCGGCGCCGCGAATGTTCTTGGGAAGCGACCCGCGGCTCACACGGTGGCCACCCACCGAGTCCTTGCTGCCGTCCGCCATGCGGCGAGATGCCGTCGGGACAGAAGACAGTCTCAGCTGCGCTCCAGGGTCAGATACCGCCCTCGCTGCCTTCCGTCGATCAGCACGGATCCCACGAGGCGGAGACACCGATCCGCTCACCGATTCCTTCTGCCAGTTTGGCGAAATCCCAGTAGCAGGCCTGAACAGAACTCTGGTGTCCTCCGAAAGCTCCATCGGCCGGAGTCAGCTTGAACATCGGCTTGTTGGCTTCCTGCGCCATCGGCATGAGCGAGCGATAATCCTTCAGCAGAGCCAGGCAATTGGGATCAGTATCGAAGTCGAGACCTTCCGGCATGTTCACCTGCTCGTCGAGGACGGCGTGAGAATACTCCCCCGGCATCCGATCCATCCAACGCGCATAGGCCTGAACCGGCCGATCCCGTCGAATGGAGTGTCGCATGAACACATAACCGATGGGCTCAATCGTGCCGGCGGGTAGATCCTCGGGCCCGAAAACGCCTTGCGGTGCCTTCTCGAGCATCGATATCCAATCGGTGCGCCACCGCCGGATGGTCGGCCCGAGGTTTCTCAACCCCTGGAGCGAGAACAGGTCCGGCCCGAGCGGCACGGCGAAATGCGAAGCGGTGATCAGCGCTGCACGGTTGATCGCTCCGAGGTTGGGGCCGAGATCCACGAGTGCCACCTCTGCCCTGAACTTCCGACAGGCGCCGGTAACGACCCGGTGGAATGCCGTCATCACCCGGAACGCGCGCTCATCGCCGCCGAAGCATCGTGGCCATGCCTCCGCGAGCGTGTCCTCGAAGCGCGAGAGACCGAGATCGCCTGCGAGCAGTCCAATGCTTTCACCACAGTTCTGAATCCTCGCCTCAGCAATATCACCCGTTCCGGAAATCAATGGATACACCGCGCCGAGGACGGAGCTGCGATCCTCGGCGCGGTCGGGCCAAACTATCTCCATCTCCAGATCCGTGAGGAACATGCCAGTTAGATTTGCCTGTGGGTCAAGGTCGACCGCCAGCACACGTGCACCCATGTCGGCGTACATCCAGGCGAGATGAAACACGAGCGATGTCTTACCAACTCCGCCCTTGTTGTTGAAGAAGGCAACAATCGGGGTCACTGTTGTGGCCTCACTATCGCCCACACGTAGTTCTCCTCAGCGCTGAACTCCGGCGGAGGGTTGCCGTTGTGGGCAAGAGCACGCCGGGCAATGGCAATACCCGCCCCAAACCGCTCAGCGTAGCCGGCGTTCTTCATGATCTCGGCAACGAGTGGGTTGCGGTACGAGACGGAGCCAGGTTGCCCGAAGTTGTGGGAATTGACCTCGCCGTAGGCACCGCCGGGACTGATTACTTCGATTCGATCGCGGTACCAGGTCACCCGCACTGGAGTACTAGTTTCGTACGTTCGGTGCATCACGGCGTTGTACACGATCTGCCGCAGCGCCAGGATCGGGTAGTTCGGCCTGATTCGGTGAGGCGGACCTGCATCGATTGACATCGGTGCCTCAATATTCACGTCGAGCACTGCGGTGATCGCCTGGAGTTGCTCCACCAGGCGGCCCGAGATCTCGCGCTGGGAACGGACAGGATCGGCCAGATCCTCACCGTCTACGCGCAAGAACTGGATGTAGGCTCCGGGCAAGAAGGTTCGAGGGTCATGGCCGAGTGCAAGGAGCGCGGCTGCGGTAGGGCGCTCATTTCGGTCCAACAGTCTCAGCGACCGCAGTTGCTCCTGCAGCGTCCGATCATTCTCCACCCGCACCTCGGGGGAGACCGCAAGAGGCAGGTAGGCGAGTTCGAAGTAGTGCAGATCTAGATCGTCGAGCCTCGCTCCCGATAGCGGCCGTGAGTCGAACTCCTGCGTACCGGCGACCTGCTTCTCAACCAGTCGCCGCTCCTCAGCAGCTGTAGCCTGCGCGCGTCGGGGACCTACGCGGATCCAGCATCGTCCGTCAACGCGATGCGGCAGAGTGTCGGACGGCTCGACCTGCACGACCGCTACGTCACAGCCTTCAATTGACCGTCGACCGACACTCATCACGGGGAAGGGAAGAATCTTGCCGTCAGCGCGGAGACCTCCCAGAAGCACGAGCAGATCATCATCTATCGTCAACTCCGCACAAGTGCCGTCGTCCCGCAACCCAACGATGACGATTCCTGGCTTCTTGTGCCCGGGAAGGTCGTTCGCGAAGGCGCAGATAGCGTGACGAATCTTGGAGAGGTCGGCGGACTCTGTCAACTCAAGGCAGTCAGACTCCCCGGCTCGCACCAGATCGGTGATCTCGGCATCGTCAAGCACCAAAGCTGAATCTAGCGGTCGTCGCGGTAGCGATCTACGTAGTCGGCGTCCAGTTCGAGGCCCCAGCCGGGGCCCTGGGGCAGCGGGTACATGCCGTTGCTGATCTCGGGGCGGTTGGCCATGAGGTTCCAGAACAGCGGGTCCCGGTCGGGGTGGAAGCACTCCACGTAGGTGCCGTGCGGGACCGACGCCAGCAGGTGGGCGGAGATCTGCGGCTCCTCGTGGTGGCCGACCTCCACGCCGTGGACGGCGGCCATGCCGGCGACCCGGCGCCACTCGGTCGGCCCGCCGCCCCAGGATGCGTCGAAGTTGCACACGTCGATTGCCCCGGCGGCCATCAACTCGCCCGCCCCCTTGCGTGACATCTCGCTCTGGCCTGCGGCGACCGGCACACCGGTCATGTAGCGCACATCACGCATGCCGCGGGTGTCGTTGAACCAGCGCACCGGCTCCTCGAACCAGCGCAGGCTCTCGGCGCCGACGAGGCGCACGAAGCGGACGGCCTCGGCGACGGTGTAGCCGCCGTTGGCGTCGGCCATGAGGATGAAGTCCTCGCCGGCGGCCTCCTGCATCACCTTGAAGCGGTGCGCGTCGGTCTCCGGCGCCTGGCCGCCGACCTTGGTCTTGCAGCCTGCCAACCCGATGTCGCGGTAGTACTGCATC
>JAPONU010000117.1 GCA_026713745.1 bacterium | reverse complement strand
TCGTCGGCCAGGAGCGACCAGAACGGGTAGTAGAGATCGATCGCCAAGCCGTTCCCATGGCTCAGCACAAGCCGCCGCCCGTCGGGATTGCCGTGGCGGCGGAGGGTGATGACCGTGCCATCGGCCATGCGGGCATCGATGGTCTCGAGCGGCTCGGGAATGGCCCACCGGGTTGAGGAGTCGTCGGTCACCTGCCCGGTCCTTCCGCGTGGTTCTTCGTCGAGCGGAAACCATCCACTCGCCTGTTGCGACTTGAGCGGAAGGCTACCGTGCGCTGCGCCGGCGGCGAGAAGATCCCCCTAGGCCCCGGTGCCCGCGGTGACAGCGTGGAGATCGCCGCCGGCGGCGAGGTGCTTCGGGTGCACCCCACTGTGGGGGATACAGTCGGAAGCTGTGCAGCGGCGGTACTCGGCATCATCGAGCCGCCTGCTGCCGGGGCGCCCCACGGGCCGACCCTGTGCCGACGATCGGCATGACCTGCGGCGCCAGAGTCCCATCGCCATCGTCGGAATGGCCTGCCGGTTCCCACACAGCAGGAGCCTCTCCGATTTCTGGAGACAGCTGGTAGCCGGCGAGAACGCCGTCGTCGAGGGCCCTCCGGGGTCTGTCATCGGGCGCGCGGGTCACCTGTACCCCGAATCCAATGCCAC
The DNA here is from genome assembly GCA_026713745.1 of bacterium. Classification (GTDB taxonomy): domain Bacteria; phylum Actinomycetota; class Acidimicrobiia; order Acidimicrobiales; family CATQHL01; genus VXNF01. The sequence continues at coordinate 1,189 of JAPONU010000117.1, read as the reverse complement.
GCACGATGCCCTCCGATTTGGAGCGTTCATCGAAGACCTGGACCAATTCGACGCGGAGTTCTTCCGAATCTCTCCCGTCGAAGCCCAGATGCTCGACCCGCAGCAGCGCATGATGCTGGAGACGAGTTGGCATGCGCTTGAAGACGCAGCAATCGATCCGGCGGGGCTCAAGGGCAGCCGTACCGGAGTCTTCGCCGGCATCAGCAACAACGACTACCGGGACATGGTTATCGACACGCCCGAGACCGTCGACCCCGTGGCCGGCTTCTACGCGGTCACGGGCACCGCTCTGAACACCGCCATAGGCCGGGTCTCGTTCGCGCTCGGCCTCGAGGGGCCTTCGATGGCGATCGACACTGCCTGCTCGTCCTCCCTGGTGGCCATCCATCAGGCAGTGACGGCATTGGAGCGCCATGAGGTGGACCTCGCTCTGGCCGGGGGCGTGCACGTCTTCCTGGCCGGACGACCGCTCGAGCTTCGTGCCAGTTCAGGAATGCTGTCACCGGAGGGACAGTGCAAGACCTTCGACGCGGACGCCGACGGCTTCGTCTGCGGTGAGGGCTGCGGCTTGGTCGTTCTCAAACGCCTCAGTGAGGCAGAACGAGAAGGAGATCGTATCTGGGCCGTCATCCGGGGTTCGTCAGTCAACCAGGACGGTGCGAGCCAGGGTTTGACGGTCCCCAGCGGACGGTCCCAGGAGTGGGCCATGCTGGAGGCCCTCGCACGCGCCGGGGTCAGCCCTGGCGACGTTGACTACTTGGAGGCCCACGGGACCGGGACCATCGTCGGTGATCCGATCGAGTTGAATGCCGCGGCGGCGGTCTATGGGCGCGGGCGCGGGGCGGAACGCCCCCTCCTGGTCGGCTCCGTCAAGACCAACATCGGACATCTGGGGCCCGCGGCGGGTGCTGCGGGCCTGATCAAGGCAGTGCTCGCGATGAGGCACGGGCTGATCCCGCGCCATCTGAATTTCAAGAACCCGAACCCCCGCCTGGACTGGGACCGGCTGCCTGTGCGGGTGACCGATGCGATGATGGATTGGCCGCGGAGTCCCGCACGGCGTCGCGTGGCCGGCGTGAACTCCTTCGGCTGGTCCGGTACAAACGCCCATGTCGTGGTTGAGGGGTACGGGGAGCCCGACACGAACTCAGGTCACGCGAAAGTGTCGACCCCGGCGGGCACGGCCCTT
>JAPONU010000116.1 GCA_026713745.1 bacterium | reverse complement strand
GTCGGGAGTTCAACGTAGCTCTCGTCGCTGAACTCCGCGGTCCCCGGTGCAGGCCCCTGATCGCTGGCCATCGATTCCCCCCTATCGCACTCGGTGTTGCGACCGGACTCCGTTGGCGTCCCTGACGCTCTCGAAGGCGCCGAGGATGCGGCGGAATGTCGCCAGTATAAGTCCAAGCCTCAGGGGCCTGCTGAGCCCAAGGAGTGCCGGCGGGCGGGCCCGCGATGCCGCGGCGCAGAATGTCGTCAGGTTGTAGGATGCCGCCAGTGCGGCTCTGACGCAGTCGTCGACTCGAGGGGCAGCACGGGGGGAACCGAATGACTGATCCAACTGGCGCTGCGGACACCGATGGGGGAGTGGCCACGCTCGAGGACCCGCCGGTACTGGAGGCGATCTCGATAAGCAAGTCCTTCGGCCCGGTACGCGCGCTGCGCGACGTGAGCCTCGAGTTGCGTGCCGGAGAGGTGGTCGGGCTACTGGGGGACAACGGAGCCGGCAAATCGACCCTGGTCAAGTGCATCTCCGGTACGTTCCAGCCCGATTCGGGTTCGATCCGCATGGGTGGGGAAGAGGTCCAGATCCGCAACCCCCAGGCGGCACGCGAACTTGGCATCGAGACCGTCTACCAGGATCTCCAGCTTGTGGACGTGCTGGACGTTCCGGCGAATCTCTTCCTGAACCGGGAGATCTACCGCAAGCTGCCACCCGGTTTGCGGTGGATGCGCATCATGAACACGAAGCAGATGCTGCGCGAGGCGGAAGCCATCGTCTCACGTCTCCACATTCGCATCCCGTCGCTCGGACTGCCCGTCGAGGACATGTCCGGAGGGCAACGCCAGTCGGTTGCGGTGAGCAGAGCCGTCGCCTGGGGGCGCCACGTCGTCCTGATGGACGAGCCGGTCGCCGCCCTCGGTGTGGCGCAGACGCAGTCGGTACTGAATCTCATCAGGACGCTGGGCGACGAGGGCATGGCCGTCGTCTGCATCAGCCACAACATGCAGCAGGTGATGGAGGTCTGTCACCGTGCCGTGGTGCTGTACCAGGGGCAGATGGCCGGAGACGTTGCCATCGCCGACGTCGAGCCGCGCGATCTCGTGGACCTCATCACGGGTGCCAGCCTCGCAACGAGCAACTAGTCCCCGCACGCCGGCCCAGGCAACCCGCTCAACATCCCGGTAGTCCCGCTCGTCATCCCGGCGGAGGCTCGTCATTCCGGCGGAGGGCGGGATCCACTGTCCAGCGGTCCGGTCTGCGTCTCCAGTGGACGGCTGACGCGCTTGCGGGCGGCCGGACGGCCGCCCGCAAGGAGTTTCGCTAGGGCTCAGGTCTACCGATCGTCACATGAGGTCAGCCCGTTGGGCTCGCTCATGAAGCTGTTCCCGAAGAGGGTCGGCACGTTGGCCGTCTCCTGGGTGTACTCGATCAACTCCATGAAGTAGATCGGTCCGCCACTTCCCTCGACCATGGCGACGGTGCCTCCTTCGAGGCCGGGGATGTTGACGGTCTCTCCCGGCTGCGGCGAGTCGCCCGTCTCGAGGTAGTTCACGGCGATCTGCGCCATCTGGGCGGCCGCCAGGTCGGTCGGATATGTCGTCCCGTAGTCCTGGAAGCCGCAGCGGACCTCGTGGAGCGAGGAGTTGCAGCCGTCGGTACCGAAGATCCCGATGTGACCCGGTTCGTCCTTCGGCACGTAGAGATCCAGCGCCTCCAAGGCCGACCGCACCGATGGGGTGTAGTCGCAGTTGGAGTGGATGTAGATCGCATCCGTGTCGGGGTTGGCCGTGAACCAGTCGGTGGTGATCGTCCCCGCCTTGGCGGTGTCGTAGTCACCGTTGCGCACGGTGACCTCAATGTCGGGATACTCGTCCACGACGGAGTGGAACCCGGCGTTGCGGTCCTGCGCCTGGCTGGTGGTCATCAGACCGGTGATCTCCAGAACCGTGCCCTGAGGTCCACCGTTCTTCTCGGTGAGGTACTCCACGAGCTTGTGTCCGTTGAGGACGCCGGCGTCGTACACCGGGATGGTCAGGGTGTAGAGCTGCTCCTGGCCGACGTCGGGAATGTTGCCGAAGAACGACGCAACGGGAGTTCCTGCTGCGTTGGCGACCTTGATCGTCTCGGCCATTGAATCGACATCCGCCGGATAGATGAGAATGATGTCCACGTCCTGGGCGATGAACTGATCGATGCAGTTCGCCTGGGCTGTCGCCTCGGCCTTGCCACTGCAGTAGACGTGCTTCATGCCGGCGCCCTCGACCGTGTTCTTCACCTGATTGTCGAAAGCCACGTTCAGGTCGTTGGTCGGGTCGGTGTAGGGCGTCCAGGCCACCACGAACTGCTCACCGTTGTTCGGCGTCGGGGCGCCCGACGGTGCCTCCGCAGGGGCCGGAGCGGGTTCCGGCGGAGGAGGCGCCTCGGTCGGCGCCGGCGCCGGTGGCGGCGCGGCCGCCGGCTCGTCGTCATCTCCGCCGCACGCCGCGGCCACGAGCACGATCGCGATTAACGCCAATAGCAGGCTTCGAACTCTCATGAGGACCCCCCCTCGATGGTGGCGCCACCACTGACCGGCACGCCCGATGGCGACGACACCCTCCCGGTCCCCGCACGTCAGAGCATAATCTCGCAGGTCAGGGGCGGTCAACCGCGGGCCGGCGGGGGAGGAGACTCGAAATTCGGCCGAGCCACGGTTGACGGGCCGGTTGACGAGCGACCCTCTCAGATGGGGTCGATCCCGATCTCCTGCGCGAACCCGTCAAGCTGACCCACCACGGCTGCGTTCAGAGGGATGCCGTCGTGGATGCGCCGGCGCCGTGTGAACCACTCGGGCTCGCCGGGCATCAGGATGGAGTCAGCACCTTCCGCCAGAGGCGTCTCCCTCATATAGGTGACCAGGCGGTCGACCTCCGTCTTGAACTCCTCGGGGTCGGCGAACGCTTCCAGGTTGATCGCCATCGCCAGATGGCCCGATCCCCACGAGTCGAGCATGGACGAGCCGGCTTCGAGGAATGCCCTCGGCATCTCGACCGACAGGTTCGCTCCCGGCAACACCGAGGCGAGGATTTCCGTGACCAGGGCGATGCCGTAGCCCTTGTAGCCGGCCATCGGCACGACGGAGCCCCGCATCGCGGCAGCGGCGTCACGGGTCGGGACGCCGCGCTCGTCGATCGCCCATCCGTCCGGGATCGGTTCCCCGCGATCCGCGTGCATGCGGACCCTGCCGCGGGCGACCTGCGAGGATGCCATGTCCAGGACGATCGGGTCGCCGGCCCGTCTCGGGATGGCGTAGGCGAACGGCGCATTGCCCATGCGCGGTTCGCGCCCACCGTGCGGTGCCATGATCGCGGGACCATTGCTGGTGAAGTAGCCGATCATGTCCCGGCGCGCCGCTCTGAGCACGTGGGTGGCCAGCATTCCCGTGTGGTTGCTGTTGCGGACGGCGACGATGCCGACACCGTGCTTGCGGGCGAGCTCCACAGCCCGGTCGGTTGCGACCTGGCCGATCACCACCCCGTGGCCGTTGTCGCCATCGAGGAGAGCGGTCGCGCCGAACTCACGCACGACCTCGAACCGGGGCGCCGGATTGACCACACCCGCGGCCAGCGCCCGGACGTACGGCGGGACTCGCACCACGCCGTGCGACCAGTGCCCGCGTAGGTCGGCTTCGACGAGGCCTTCGACGAAGCGGACGACGTCCCCTTCGGGCATGCCGGCAAAGCGGGCCGCCCGACCGACGAATGCCCTGGCGTCATCCGCCGCCACCGTGCGCGCCGCACTCGATTCCAATGACATCGGTAGCGCTCCCCGAGATCGGTCGCCTGCGACACTACCCCCTGCCGCTTCGCCCTTCGTAGGCTGGGGTGGTGAGCGGCAGGAACGAGCCCGATCTGGCGGGGGTGCTGCGCCGGAAGTTGGGCGCCGAGCGGGGCAAGTGGGCGCAGCGCCAGGTGACAAAGGCGGCCGACGCCTTCGCAGCGGAATACCACCGGGACGCGCTGGCGCATCTGCGCCCGGTGATGGAAACCGAGGCTGCGGACGTGCCCGAGGTACGCGAACTGCACGGGTTGGTGCTGTACCGGCTGCGCCGCTGGCGGGCGGCGGGCCGCCCGGTGGGGGGCCTCGCCGCCCTCACCCCCAGCCGCGGGGCGGCGGCGGGCCCGCCCGCGCGCCTGCCCGCGGTTGCGGGTGGGGGGGGCGAAGCCCCCAAGCGGGCGGCCCCCCCCCCGCCAGCGGCGCAGCCGGTACAGCACCAACCCGTGCAGTTCGCGCACCTCGGGCACGTCCGCGGCCTCGGTCTCCATCACCGGGCGCAGATGCGCCAGCGCGTCCCGGTGGTATTCCGCTGCGAAGGCGTCGGCCGCCTTGGTCACCTGGCGCAGTGCCCACTTGCCCCGCTCGGCGCCCAACTTCCGGCGCAGCACCCCCGCCAGATCGGGCTCGTTCCTGCCGCTCACCACCCCAGCCTACGAAGGGCGAAGCGGCAGGGGGTAGTGTCGCAG
>JAPONU010000115.1 GCA_026713745.1 bacterium | reverse complement strand
GGCCACGAAACCGGCCGTCTTGGAGGCCACCGACAGGAACGCGGTAATGGGCGTGGGCGCCCCCTCGTAGGTGTCGGGCGCCCAGGTGTGGAACGGGAACGCCGAGACCTTGAAGGCGAAGCCCACAAGCACGAAGATCACGCCCACCGTGATGGCGGCGCTCGGTACGGCCTCGGCACCCTGATCCAGCGGCGCGGCCGCGGCGATGTCGGCCAGCACCGTCGACCCCGAAGCGCCGAACAGCAGCGACATGCCGTAGAGCATGATGGCCGAGGCGAACACCCCCATGAGGAAGTACTTCAAACCGGCCTCGGTGCTGCGCAGGTCACGCTTGCGCCACGCGGCCAGCAGGTAGGCGGGGATCGACAGCAACTCCAGCGCCACGAAGATGCTGATGAGGTCCCGCGCCGAGGCCATGATCACCATGCCCAGCAGCGACGCCAGCACCAGGCCGTAGTACTCGTTCTCCCAGTAGTCGCCCTCGGCCACGTAGTTCATGGACAGCAGCACGACGACGTAACCCGAGATGACGAACAGCGCCTTGAGGATGAGCGCGTACCCGTCCACCACGTAGGCACCGTCGAACATGACCCGCGGCTCGGAGGCCACGCCGGCGACGGCCAGGGTGATGATCGGCACCAGGACGCCCAGCAGGCCCAGACCCGCCAGCGCCGAGGTGACCGCCCGGCCCCGCTCGGCGAGGGCGATGTCCAGGCAGGTCAGCAGGGCGCCGACACCCAGCAGCGTCAGCTCGGGGGCGAGCGCGTGCCAGTCCAGGTGCGGGCGAACGAACCCCAGAACCCCCAGGGGGGCGGCGAGTGCACCGAGGGTCACCGGCCGCTCCCGGCCTGCTCCCCGACGCGGCGCAGCCGCTCGAAGCACTCCTCACCGCGCTCCACCTCGAGGCAGTCGCCGGGTGAGCCGTTCACCGCCTCCACCTGCAGCGACTCCCGCACTGCGGGGTCGGTGGCCTCGTGCAGCAGCCGGGGGAAGAAGCCCAGCACCACGATCAGCACCAGCAGCGGCGCCCACGCCAGGTATTCCCTCGGCGTGGCGTCGGTGACGTCGGGCGAGTCGGCGAACTCCTCGCGGGCGTTGCCGAAGGCCGTCTTCTGCAGCATCCACAGCAGGTAGCCGGCGGCCAGCACGGTGCCGATGGCGGCGATCACCATGTACGACCGGAACACCGCCTCGTTCAGGATCTCCGCGGGGTTATAGGACGCCAGGATGGCCGGGAACTCACCCCAGAAACCCGCCAGGCCGGGCAGGCCCAGCGACGCCATGACGCAGAATCCCAGTATCCAGCCCATGCGCGGGGCCTGCTGCAACAGGCCGCCCAGGCGCGACATCTCCATCGTGTGGTAGCGGTCCTTCACCGAGCCGGCCAGGAAGAACAGCATCCCGGTGATGAGGCCGTGCGCCACCATCCCGAACACCGCCGCGTTGATGCCGAAGGGGGTGAGCGTGGCGATGCCCAGCATCACGAAGCCCATGTGGGCCACCGAACTGAAGGCGATGAGACGCTTCATGTCGCGCTGGGCGAGACATCCCAGGGCGCCGTAGATGATGCCGATCACCGCCAGCAGGCCGATGACGGGCGCCCACGCCGCCGCCGCCTCGGGCAGCATCGGCACGGCGACCCGCACGAACCCGTAGGTGCCGAGCTTCAACAGCACCGCCGCCAGGATCACCGAACCCACCGTGGGCGCCTCGGTGTGGGCGTCGGGCAGCCAGGTGTGGAACGGGAACATCGGCACCTTGATGCCGAAGCCCAGGAACATGCCGGCGAAGATCCACAGCTGGCTGGTGCGGGCAATGGCCGCGGTGGCGCCGCCCGACAGCGCCCGCATGTCGAAGGTGCGGGCCACCTCCAGGCCGGCGAGCGTGCCGTCGGCCAGGAAGAACATGGCCAGGAAGCTGACCAGCATGAGCGCCGAGCCGAACAGCGTGTACAGGAAGAACTTGATGGCGGCGTAGCGGCGGTTCTCGCCCCCCCACACGCCGATCAAGAAGTACATCGGCAGCAGCACGACCTCGAAGAACACGAAGAAGAGAATCAGGTCCTGCGCGACGAAGGTGCCGATCATGCCCGTCTCCAGCACCAGCAGCAGCGCCAGGAAGGCTTTCGGGTTGCGCGGCTCGGGGAAGTGCCCGAACGAGTACACGATGCACAGCGGCACGATCAGCGCCGTCAGCAGCACCAGCGGCAACGAGATGCCGTCGATCCCCATGATGTAGCGGCTGTTGATGACGTCGATCCACGGCCGATCCACCACGTACTGCAACTCGCCCGCCCGGGAGATGCTGAAGCGGGCCAGCAGGAAGACGGCGAACAGCGCCGTCAGCAGTGAGGTGCCCAGCGCCGCGGCCTTCAGCCACAGCTCCTGGGAGCGGGGCAGCGCCATCACCAGCACCGCGCCCGCCAGTGGGACGAAGGTGATGAGCGTCAGCCCCCAACCGTTCAGAAATGCATCCATCAGTCTCCTCTCGAGGTCACCTGGCGACGCCCGTTCGCCGGGTGTTGGCTCTCGCGCCCAAAGGCATCAGTCGATCTCCTGCGGTGGTCACAGCACCAGAAGCAGCGCAGCCGCCAGCACGACCGCCGCCACGAACATGACGCCGGCGTACTGCTGCACCTTCCCGGTCTGCATCCGTCGAAGCTCCTCACCGGCGCCGTGGCTGGCGGCGCCGGTGGTGTTCACGACACCGTCGATGACCTGCTGGTCGATCCGGTCGTAGATGATGTGCCCGGCGGCCACGGCCTTGCGGCCCGCCTGGTTCACCACCTCGTCGATCCCGTGCTGGTTGAACCAGTAGGCACCCTTGGCGACGGGGCCGGCCGTGCCCTTTGCCACGATGCCGGTGTAGAGGTGGTCCAGGTAGTACTTCTGCACCAGCAGCGTGTGGCCGGCTCTCGCCACCGTCCAGCGGCTGGTCGGGCCGTCGGCCAGTTCGGTGGCCGCCCCACCGGCCGCCGCCCGCCGGTCGACCCGCCGGTAATAGGCCAACGCCACGCCCGCGCCGGTCAGCGCGACGAGTGTCGAGACGATGGCCAGGGTCCAACTGGGCGTGGCATGGGCGATCGCCGGGAAGTAGAAGTGCTCGGCGGCCACCGGTTCGACGTAGTGGCCGAACTGCTCGGTCCAGCTCTTGGGAACGATCTGGAAGCCCTTGGGCAGGTTCGTCCAGCCGGCGCCCACAGCGAAGATCGCCAGGATCCACAGCGGCACGGTGATGCGCCGTCCCGACTCGTGCGGGTGGCCGTGTCCCCGGTAGGTGCCGAAGAAGGTGAGATAGATGCAGCGGGTCATGTAGGCGGCGGTGAGGGCGGCGGTCGCCATGCCCATGAACAGCATGGCGGTGTAGGCGCCGTTGCCCCCGGTGGCACCGAAGACGCCCCAGCCGCCGGTGCCGGCCAGGATCTCGTCCTTGGACCAGAACCCGGCAAGGGGCGGCAGCCCTGCCAACGCCACCGAGGCGATCATGAAAGTGCGGAACGTGTGGGGCATGTGCTTGCGCAGCCCGCCCATGTCCTTCTTCATGTCGAAGCTGTGCACCGAGTGGCTCACCGAGCCCGAGCCCAGGAACAGGCAGGCCTTGAAGAAGGCGTGGGTGAAGAGGTGGAAGACCGCGGCCGTCCAGGCGCCGACGCCCAGCGCCATCACCATGTAGCCCAGCTGGCTGATGGTGGAGTAGGCCAGCACCCGCTTGATGTCGTTCTGCACGAACGCCAGCGAGGCGCCGACCAGCGTCGTGATCCCGCCGATGAGCGCCAGGGCATTGATGGAGGACCCGGCGATGACCATCCCCTCGAAGAACACCCCGTACATGCGGGCGACCAGGTAGACGCCCGCCACGACCATGGTGGCGGCGTGGATGAGCGCGGAGACGGGCGTCGGTCCGGCCATGGCGTCGGGCAGCCAGGTGTGCAGGAAGAACTGGCCCGACTTGGATATGACCGCCGCCAGCAGGCACAGCGCGGAGATCAGCAGCAGGTTGTGGCCGATCTCGCCGTCGATGGCCCTGGTGTTGATCTCCAGGATCGAGAACGTGCCCCCGGCGGCGAAGAACAGCACGCTGACGCCCACCAGCAGGCCGACGTCACCGACCCGGTTGGTCAGGAAGGCCTTCAGAGCCGCGTCGGAGTTGGGTTTCTCCTCCCACCAGTGGCCGATCAGGACGAACGAGCAGACACCCACCAGCTCCCAGCCCACGATCATCTGGATGGTGTTCTCGGCCAGGACGAAGAACAGCATCGCGGCGGTGAACAGCGACAGGAAGGCGAAGAAGTGCGTGTAGCGGACGTCGCCCGCCACGTAGTCGGTGGAGTAGATGTGCACCAGCAGCGAGATGGCGGTCACCACGAAGAGCAGCGCCACCGCCAGCCCGTCGGTGAGGGTGCCGATGGTGAAGTCCACCCCCCCGGCCACCCACCACGTCCAGCGGTTGACGACAGGTTCGACGGCTGCCCCGCCGGCGCCGTTCACCGTGCTGATCCACTGGCCCACCGTGCAGAGCGCCAGCACCAGGGAGGCGCCGACGGCGATGATGCCCAGCTCCGAGCCGCCCCGCGGCAGGCGCTTGCCGAAGAACAGGATGGCGAAGAAGCCGGCCGCCGGGATGGCCGGGATGATCCAGACGTTGGACAGGAACCACCCCGAGGCATGCACGATCTCCGCGGACGCCTCCGCCGCCAGCACGCCGATGCCCTGCAGACCCACGGCCGCCCTAGCCCTTCATGAGGTCGGCCTCACTGAGGTCGACACTTCGACGGTTGCGGTACAGCAGCAGCAGGATCGCCAGGCCCACGCCCACCTCGGCGGCGGCCACGGTGATCACGAACAGGGCGAAGACCTCGCCGGAGATGCTGGAGACGTAGCTGCCGAACGCCACCAGGTTGATGTTCACGGCGTTGAGGATGAGTTCGATCGACATCAGCACCAGCACCCCGTTGCGGCGCGCCAGCACCCCGTAGACGCCGATGGCGAACAGCACGGCGCTGAGGACGAGGAACTGGTTCAGCAGCACGACCTCAGTCCCTCCGGGCGATGACGATGGCGCCGATGAGGGCGGCCAGCAGCAGCACCGAGACGGCTTCGAACGGGACGATGTACGTGCTGAAGATGGAGTCGGCCACCTCCGCGGTGGTGGTGCGGGTCTCGGCGGGCAACTCGACGTCGCCGAAGCCCGACACCACGGCGTAGATGGTGACGGTGGCCACCAGCGCCGCCGCCAGCACGGCCGGCAGCCGGTTGGGGTGGTCGGTACCCTCCTCGTCACCGATGCGCGTGCGGGTCAGCATGATGCCGAACAGGAACAGCACCACGACGGCGCCGATGTAGACAAGGATCTGGGTGATTCCCACGAACTCGGCGCCCATCAGCAGGAACAGGGCCGCCACGCCGCCGAGCACCACCACCAGGAACAGTGCCGCGTGCACCACGTTGCGGGTGGTGACGAGACGGATCGCCGCGAACACCATGATGGCGGCGATCACCCCGAAGGCGATGTTCTGGGCGACCAGGGCCCCGAGGACGGTCACTGGATGGCGCTCCGGGGGGGCCGGTGCTGGGACGGCTCGGGCAGCTTGGGCTGCTTGACGTTGGCGCCCGGCTCATAGGTCTCGAACTCCGGAACCGTCTCCATCCAGTCCGCCAGCCGGTCGGCGTCGTGCAGCAGGTCGGCGATGCGGGGCTCGGAGTACTCGAACTCGGGGCTCCAGAACAGGGCGTCGAAGGGGCACACCTCCACGCAGATGCCGCAGTACATGCAGAGGGCGTAGTCGATGTCGAAGCGGTCGATCTTGGCTCGGGCGCGGGGCTTGCCGCCGGGGCGCCGCGGCGGGGCCAGCTCCTTGTGCCCCTCGATGTAGATGCACCAGTCCGGGCACTCGCGGGCGCACAGCATGCAGACGGTGCAGTTGTCGTGATGCAGGCCGATGACGCCCCGCGCCCGGGCCACCGGCTCCTCCTTGACGTGCGGGTACTGCACGGTGTGCGCGCCCCGCGACGGTGCCGGCACGGGCTTGCGCAGCCCGTCGGGGAACAGGGTGCGCAGCATCGTGCGACCGGTCACCCCCATCCCCTTGAGCATCCCTATGCCTCGCATGACCCACCTCTCATGACGCCTGCTTCCATCACCACTGCCATCTCCGCCGCACCGTCAGACCAGGACCTTCAGCACGCCGGTCACCACGATGTTCAGCAGTGCCAGCGGGATGAGCACCTTCCAGGCCAGCTTCTGGAGCTGGTCCTCGCGCAGCCGCGGGAAGGTGAAACGGAACCAGAAGATGAGCGTCGAGACGGCCATGATCTTGATGAACATCACGAACGGCCCGATGAGGTTGAACCAGCCCGAAGTGGGGTCGAGGCCCGGCACGTACCAGCCGCCGAGGAACAGAACCGAGGCGATGCCGGCGAAGGCGAAAGCCGTGCCGAACTCGGCCATGAAGAAGAACAAGAACCGGAAGCCGGTGTACTCCACCTGGTAGCCGCCGACGATCTCCGACTCGGCCACCGGCATGTCGAAGGGCGGCTGGGTCAATTCGGCCTGCACCGCCACCAGGAAGATGGCGAAACCCACGAACTGCGTGAGGATGTACGGGTTCCCGATGGCCCCCCAGCCGAAGATCTCGCCGGTGGCCTGGGCCAGCACGATCTTGTTGAGGTCCAGGGTCCCGGCCTGGATGACCACGCCGATGGCCGCCAGCACCAGCGGCAGCTCGTAGGCGATGAGCTGCCCGGCGGCGCGCATGCCACCCATGAGGGCGTACTTGTTGGCCGAGCCCCAGCCCGCCATCAAGATGCCGATGACCGAGAGCGAGGCCACCGCCAGGGCGAAGAACAGCCCGGCGTCGAGGCCGCTCACGACGGCGTCGGGCCCCACCGGCAGCACCACGAAGAGCAGGAAGGTGGACACCAGCACCACCACCGGCGCCAGGGCGAACACGTAGCGGTCGGCGCGGCGGGGGAACACGTCCTCCTTCTGCAGGAACTTCACGCCGTCGGCCAGCAGCTGCAGCGTGCCGTAGGGGCCGGCCTCCATGGGTCCCAGCCGGCTCTGCATGAAGCTCATCATCTTCATCAAGAACACGTAGCCCAGGATGAGCGCCGCGGTCGGGATGACCAGCGCCACCACCACCAGCTTGATGGCGGTCTGCTGCCAGTAGGCCAACTCCAGGGCGAGGGTCCAGATCATCGGTCGATGTCGCCCAGGATGAAGTAAAGGCTGGCCAGGATGGTGATCACGTCGGGCACGTAGACCCCGCGCAGCACCCAGGGGGCCACGGAGATGTTGTTGAACGAGGCGGAGCGGATCTTCACCCGGAATGGCCCCAGGTCGCCCTTGCTGACCACGTAGTAGCCCATGACGCCCAGCGGGTTCTCCGTGGCCACGTAGGCCTCCCCGGCGGGCACCTTGATGATGACGGGAACCTTCGCCATGACCGGCCCGGACGGCAGGCCGTCCAGCATCTGCTCGACCATGTAGGTGGCCTCGCGGGTCTCCTGCAGGCGCACCCAGTAGCGGGCGAAGGAGTCGCCGTCGGGGTGCGTCCAGACCTTCCAGTCCAACTGGTCGTGCACGAGGCCGCAGGGGTTGTCACGGCGCATGTCCCAGTCGACGCCCGAGGCGCGCAGGTTGGCACCCGAGAGCCCGTAGGAAAGGGCCACCTCGGCGGGGATGACCCCCACGCCGCGGGTCCGGGCCTCGAAGATCTCGTTGCCCATCAGCAGGTCCTCGAGCTCGTCGCAGAAGTTGCGCATCTTCGCCATGACGCCGCGGGTCTCTTCGATCCAGCCCTTGGGCAGGTCGTCCTTGAGGCCGCCGATGCGATCGAAGTTGGGGTGGAAGCGGCCGCCGGTCACCGACTC